>JASHRL010000240.1 GCA_030037355.1 Candidatus Acidiferrales bacterium
GCTCGGCGAATTGCTCAACGCCATCGAAGAGCGCGGCCAGCTCATCGCGCTGCTCAGCGGCTGCATCGAAACGCCCGAACCGGTGCACATCGAGCTCGGCGTGGAGAAAATGTCCAATGCTGGCAAGCATCTGGCGCTCGTCAGCGCGCCTTACACGCGTGGCGAATCCGGCCGCTCGGGCGAGTTGACGCAGGGGACACTCGGAATCCTCGGGCCCATGCGCATGCACTACGAGCGCGTGATCACCGTCGTCGCGCTGATGTCGCAATTTTTCTCGGAAGATTCGGAGAAGGAGAAGTCGTCGTGAACCGGCGAAATAATTCAGAAAAAGATCAGCGTTTGGCCGCGGACGAAGCCGCGGATCCCAAGAACGACCCTGCGTCCGGCGAAGACAATCCGTCGCCGCTTGAGACCGCCGTCAACCGCGAAATCGAGCGGCTTGTCGCTGAAAAACTCGATTTGAAAAACACGTTGCAGCGTTTGCAGGCGGATTTCGACAATTACCGCAAGCGCATCGACCGCGAGCGCCATCAGGATCGCCATCGCGGCGCGGAGGCGCT
Source organism: Candidatus Acidiferrales bacterium (assembly GCA_030037355.1). Classification (GTDB taxonomy): domain Bacteria; phylum Acidobacteriota; class Terriglobia; order Acidiferrales; family UBA7541; genus DAHUXN01. The sequence goes on from JASHRL010000240.1 coordinate 561, forward strand.
CATCGAGCATCTGCTGCCGATTCTCGATGGCTTCGACCGCGCCATCTCCGCGCATCGCGACGCTGCACACGACGAATTCCGCAAAGGCGTGCAGTTGATCCGCAAGCAATTGTTCGACGTCCTTGCCAAGCAGGGCCTGGAAAAAATCGAGACCGAAGGCAAACCCTTCGATCCGAATTTCCATCACGCCATCGAGCACGTCAAGACCGTGGAAAAGCCGGATGGCGCAGTGCTCGAAGAATTGCAGGCGGGTTACGTCTTTCATGGCAAAGTGCTGCGGCCCGCGATGGTGCGTGTGGCTTCGAATCCGGAGGGCGAAGAAGCGGCATCTAATTCTCGAGCGAATTGAACGCCGCGTTGAAATCGCCGGAACCAGCGTAAACGGGACAACCAAATGCCAGCAAACACAAAACGAGATTATTACGAAATCCTCAGCGTCAGCCGCAGTGCGACCGCCGAGGAAATCAAGAGCGCCTATCGCAAAGCGGCGATGAAGTATCATCCCGACCGCAATCCGGAAAACAAAGCCGAAGCGGAACATTTGTTTCGCGAAGCCAGCGAAGCCTACAGCGTCCTCTCCGACGCGCAAAAACGCGCTGCCTACGATCGCTATGGCCATGCCGGAGTCAGCAGCCAGGTCTTCGATTCCAGCAATTTCGGCACAATTTTCGAGCAATTTCAGGACGTTTTCGGCGACGTTTTCGGTTTTCAGGATATTTTCGGCGGAGGCGGCGGCCGGCGGCGCGGCGGACGTGCGCGGGCGCAGCGCGGCGCGGATTTGCGTTACGACCTCAAGCTCTCCTTCGAGGACGCCGCCGCGGGCGTGAAAACCAAAATCAAAATTCCGCGCCTCGAAAATTGCTCCGCCTGCCACGGCACCGGCGCGAAGCCCGGCACGAAGATGGAAACTTGCGAAGCCTGCAAGGGCCGCGGCCAGTTGCATTATCAGCAGGGATTTTTCGCCGTTTCGCGCACGTGCCCCTCGTGCCACGGCGAAGGAAAAGTCATCAAGGAAAGCTGCGCGGAGTGCCGCGGACAGGGCCGCATCGAGCGTGCGCACACCATCGAAGTCGCCATTCCCGCCGGAGTCGACAACGGCATGCGCTTGCGCGTCGGCAACGAAGGCGAGCCGGGAGAGAACGGCGGCCCGCCGGGCGATTTGTACGTCTTCATCGAAGTGAAAGAGCATGCATTCTTCGAGCGCCGCGGCGCGGATCTCTACTGCAACATTCCCGTCACCGTCGCGCAAGCGGCGCTCGGCGCGGAAATCACCATTCCCACTCTGAATGGCGAGGAAAAACTCAGCATTCCGGAAGGCACGCAGCCCGGCACGCTTTTCCGCAAGAAAGGCAAAGGCCTGCCTGATCCTCATGGCGGCAAAGGCGACCTCTATGTCAACGTGCGCGTCGTGATTCCGTCGAAGCTGACCAAAGAGCAGAAGGCCATCTTCGAGCAGTTGCATCGCGTGGCCAAAGTCGAAAATCGTCCGATCGAGCGTTCCTCCTCCTTCTTCGACAAAGTGAAGGATATTTTCAGCTGACGCGCTAGAACTGATGCGCCGCCGATTCTTTGTCGACAAGTTCGAAGGCGAACGCGCCGAGCTTCGCGGCGAAGCGGCCGAGCATCTGGGACGCGTCCTGCGCGCCGAGCCGGGCCAGCTCTACGAATTGAGCGACGGCGAGACCGTGTGGCTCGCGCGCGTCGAAAAAATCGCAGCGGGACGCACGCGCAGGGGCGCGATCGAATTTTCGCTCATCGAGCCGATTGCCGCCGCAGAATCGCAACTGAAAATCGCGCTGCTGCTCTCCGTCGTGAAATTCGACCGCATGGAGTGGTGCCTGGAAAAAGCCACGGAGATGGGCGTGAGCGAAATCATTCCCCTTGCAGCCACGCGCAGCGAGAAGTTGCTCATCATGGCCGCGAAGAAGCGCGCGGAACGCTGGCGAAAAATTCTATTAGAGTCGGCGCAACAGTCGCGCAGGTTGCGGCCGCCCGAACTTCTGCCGATTTCAACTTCTGAAGATGCGTTCCGTGATGCAAGCGGCGGAACAAAAATTCTGCTCTCAGAACGGCCTGACTCGCGGCCGCTGCGCGAAGTTTTATCCGGAGCGCACGCGCAAGAAATTTGCCTGGCGATTGGTCCCGAAGGCGGTTGGACGGACGCGGAAGTTGCAGCTGCGCTAAAGAATGGGTTCCGCGAAGCATCGCTCGGCCGCGAAATTCTTCGCACGGAAACAGCCGTGATCGCTGCACTCGCGGTCGTGCGTTACGCGCTGGAGGAACGATGAAGGATCTTCCGGCGAGCAAGCCGCATCGGGCCGGCGGAGAAGCGGATGCACGCGATCCGCACCGCGCAGTTCGCGCCGAATCTTTATTCGAGCGCTTTGATGTGCGTTACGTTGATGAAATCTTTTTTCGGGCCGATTTCACCGACAATCTCAACCTTTTTGCCCGCGTACTGTTTCAGCTGGCTTTGGTCCGAAGACAATTTGTAGGCGGTCTTGCCGTCATGATCGAGGAAAACGTAACGGCCATCATTTTTTTCGACGCACATGATTGTGCAGTCTCTCGCGGTCAGTCCGCCATAGATTTGCGACATTTCCTTGTGCGAAGCGGTTGTCGAGTGAACGTCATACGCGCACTGACTGTCCATGATTTGTCCCCGGAACGTGCGCGGATTTGCCGAAGTGGCCAATACGGCCAGAAAAATCGCCGCAGGAAGGGCAATGCGTTTCATGTGTCGGATGCTCCTCGTTGGGATGGGCCGGAATCGCTGCCAATAGGATGCCCGGCGCGGAGGAATGTCGCGACAAAAATTTCGCGCGAGTTTACTGGCAGGCACCTCGGTGGGGGGAATTCGAGGAGCGGAAATTCGATCAGGGAGTCAGCCGGCCGTGCGTGTAGTGGAATTCGCGCTTTTGTTCGTCGTAGTCGTGCATCTTCGGCAGCACAGGCACGCGGCAATTCTGGCAGCCGCGATTATAGTGCGCTTCGAATTCGCGCTGGAATGTGTGCACGATGCTGGGAATGATCAGCGAATGTTCCGTCGGCAAAAAGCAGCGATTACCGCGCGGCGCGTTGGTAGAGGCCTGGAGGATCGCTTCGACATCAATTTCGTTGCCTGTGCCGTTGATTAGTTTTTCCAGGCGTTCGGTCGCTTCTTGCGTTCCTTCTTTGCAGGAGCGGCACTGGCCGCAGGATTCGATCCACAGGAACTTTGAAAAAACGTACGCGACTTGCACCATGCAATTCGAGTCGTCGTAAACCATGAAGCCAGCGGAGCCAAGGCCGGAACCGGCGTTGCGCATGGAGCCGAAGTCGAGCGGCGTGTCGATGGCTTCGGGGTAAAGTCCCGCGCTGGCGACGCCGGAAAAAATTGCCTTGAGTTTCCGGCCCGGCTTTAATCCGCCGCCGGATTTTTCGATAAGCTCGCGCATGGTGGTGCCCATGGCCAATTCGTAAAGCCCTTCGCACTGCACGTCACCGGAAAGCGTGAAGATGGTGTGGCCGGGCGTGTCGGCGGTTCCCATGGAGCGGAACCAGTCGGCGCCGTTGCGAATGATGTGCGTGACCGAAGACATCGATTCGCAATTGTTGACGAGCGTCGGGTTTGTATGGCCGGGAATGCATGACGGATAGCCCGCAAAGAGGCCGAGAATGTACGGAGGGAAATCCATTTCGCGTGGCATCGCTTCGCGGCCTTCGATGACTTCGAGCATGGCCTTCTCTTCGCCGAGCAAGTAGTCTTCTGGGCCGTAAACGAACTCGATCGGAATTTCGCCAAGCGCATTGCGCGCGGTCATTTCCTTGTGCGCCTGCGCGGTGCGTTCGATGGCTTCGTCGAACGTATGCTTCATGGCGATGAAAGCTTTCTTCGCATTCATCGCGTAGGCGGCGATGGCCACGCCTTCGAGCACCTGATACGGATTGCGGCGCATCAACATGCGGTCTTTGAATGTGCCGGGTTCGCCTTCGGTGGCGTTGCACGCGACGTACTTTGTGGCGCAAGAATCGCTGGCGATGCTGGACCACTTGATGCCGACGGGGAAGCCCGCGCCGCCGCGCCCGCGCAGGCCGGACTTCTTGACCTCGGCGATGACCCCTTCGCGCGGCATGGAATACGCTTTCTTCAGTGCCTGAAAACCGCCGATGGCGATATACTCGTCGAGATTCTTGAGCGCTTTATCCGGCAGGAGGTAGGGTTTTCCATTGCGCGAGGCTTGACTGGTTTCCATCCGTTTTCTCTCTCTAAAGGGCTTTCGGTAATTTATGAGTGCCGCCGCCGGCACCGACCGCGCGAGTAACCGCGGCGAGCTGCGACGCAAACACCAAATCCTAGCACAGACGCGGGCGAGCGGCAGCGAGAAGAAGTAAAAAGAAACAGAAAAGTCCCTTCGGCCGGCTGCAACGCAAAGGCATCAAGCAACGTCAGATATATTGACGAATATGGGAGTTTGACTGGCCACGCCGGGTCAGCGAGAGTCGAGAGGGCAAATCAAAAACAGCCGGCAGTCCGGATAAGTGATTGTGGAGTGTCCGCAAACATTTACGGGGAAAAATGAGAAAATTCGCAAAACAAAACCTTCTTTTTCCGTTCTTAATCCTTGCAGTGATAACAGGTTGCACAGAACACGCGGCGCCACCGCCGGACGTGCCGGTCATTCCCGTGATGGTAGGGCAGAGCATGGAGAAGACGATGCCGGTCGAGCTGCATGCCATCGGCACGGGACAGGCCTATTCCACCGTTTCGATTGAATCGCAAGTCGCGGGGATCGTGAGCGCCGTGCATTACACGCAGGGGCAATACGTCAAGAAAGGCGATTTGCTGGTCAGCCTGGATGACCGGCCATTTCAGGCAGCGCTGCAGCTTGCCGAGGCGAATCTGGCGAAGGACAAGGCGAATGAAGCGCTCGCCGATGTGGAAGCGGAGCGCTATCAGAAGCTCTTTGATTCGGGGGTTGTTCCGAAGGAGCAGCTAGACCAACAGCTTGCGACAGCAGCAGCCGACAAGGCGGCGGTGGAAGCGGATGAGGCAAGCGTGCAGACGGCACAGCTGAACGTTTCGTTTTGCTCGATTTACGCTCCGATCAGCGGACGAACGGGAGCGCAGCTCGTGTATCCGGGAACTGTCGTGAAGGCGGACGACGTTCCGATTCTTGTGGTAATCAACGAGATTTCGCCGCTGTATGTTAATTTTGCCGTGCCGCAACAATATCTCGATCCAGTCAAGAACTACATGGCGAAGGGAAGGCTTTCCGTTCAGGCGACGCCTTCTGACAATTCGGCGCCGGAGGATGGATACCTGAGCTTTGTGAACAACACGGTTGATGCGACAACGGGCACGATCCAATTGATCGGCACATTTGCGAACTCCGATTTGCGATTGTGGCCGGGCGAATTCGTAAATGTCGTGTTGCGATTGTCAGAGCAGGAAGATGCGATCGTCGTGCCGTCGCAAGCGGTGATGACGGGTCAAAGCGGCGACTATCTTTTCGTGGTGAAACCGGATATGACCGTCGATTTGCGGACGGTGAAAGTGGAGCGGACGGTGAATGGATTCTCCGTGATTGCGGAAGGAATGAAGCCCGGAGAGACGGTTGTGACGGACGGGCAAGTGCGGTTGATCCAGGGCTCGAAAGTGAAGGTTAAGACGAGTCTCTAGGGAAGAGCGGGAACAACATGCAGATCGCAGAAAATTTCATCAAACGGCCGGTGATGACGTGCCTGGTGATGGCAGCGGTGCTGATTTTCGGCATTGTAGCCTATCGCGATCTGGCTGTGAGCGATTTGCCCAACGTCGACTTCCCGTCGATCACCGTGTCCGCAAGTCTGGCCGGCGCCAGTCCAGAGACAATGGCGTCGTCGATTGCAACGCCACTCGAGAAGCAGTTCACAACGATTCCCGGGCTGGATTCGATGAATTCGACGAGCGCGCTGGGCGATACGTCGATCACCTTGCAATTCGATCTGAACCGCAACATCGATGGGGCAGCGCAGGACGTGCAAGCGGCGATCACGGCGGCGGCGAATCAACTGCCGCCGAACATGCCAACACCGCCGACGTTCCGGAAAGTGAATCCCGCCGATCAGCCGATTCTTTTCTTAGGTGCGACGTCCGCAACATTGCCGCTCTCGGAAGTCGATGAGTACGCTGAGACGCTCCTGGGAAATCAGATTTCGATGGTCAGCGGCGTGGCGCAAGTGTCGGTTTACGGCTCGACGCCCTATGCGGTGCGTATACAGCTCGACCCGATGGAAATGGCGAGTCGGCAAATCGGTATTGATGAAGTCGAGCAAGCGGTTCAAAACGCGAACGTCAACATGCCGACGGGAACGCTCTACGGAGCGCATAAAGCGTTCACGGTGCAAGCGAATGGGCAAATGATGAGCGCGGCACCGTACAAACAGCTCATCGTGGCGTATCGAAACGGCGCACCGGTGAGGCTGGACGAAATCGGGAACGTATACGACAGCATTCGCGACACCAAACTGGCGAACTGGATCAATGCAGTACCGGGAGTGATCCTGGCGATTCAGAAGCAGCCGGGCACGAACACGATCGAAATCGACAACGCTATCAAGAAGCTGCTGCCGGGTTTTCGGGCAATCATGCCGCCCTCGATGATTCTGACGATCGAGCACGACCGGTCGATTTCCATCATCCAGTCGGTGAACGATGTGAAGTTCACGCTGGTGCTGGCAATTCTTCTGGTCATCCTGGTGATTTTTCTTTTTCTACGGAATGCGTGGGCGACGGTTATTCCCAGCATGGCGCTGCCGATGTCGATCATTGGCACTTTTGCAGTGATGTATCTGCTGGACTATACGGTGGACAACTTATCGCTGCTGGCGCTGACGCTATCGGTGGGCTTCGTGGTGGACGATGCGATCGTGATGCTCGAAAACATCGTCCGGCACATCGAGAACGGCGAAGGAGTCCTCGAAGCGTCGCTGAACGGAGCGCGCGAGATCGGATTCACGATTGTTTCGATGACGCTGTCGCTGGCGGCCGTTTTCTTGCCGGTTTTTTTCATGGCCGGAATTCTCGGGCGGTTGCTGCACGAATTCGCCGTGGTGATTATCTCGTCGATTCTTGTGTCGGGCGTGGTATCGCTGACGCTGACGCCGATGCTATGCAGCCGATTCTTGAAACCGCACAGCGGCGAGCAGGAACACGGGAGGATGTACAACGCGCTGGAGCGGATGTTCGATGCGATCCTCCGGGGGTATGAGGTCACGCTGCGATGGTCAATGAGACATCGCGTGACCGTAATGGTCATCGGCATGGGGCTGCTTTTTGCAACCGCGTGGCAATTTTATGTGATTCCGAAGGGATTTTTGCCGGAAGAGGACCAGGACGAGGTGGTTGGTTTTGCCGAGGCAGTGCAGGGCATTTCCTTCGACGCCATGGCCGCGCATCAGAAGAAATTGAACGAAATCGTGAAGGACGATCTTAACACGCGGCAATTTTTCTCGAGCATCCAGGCTTCCGGAACCTCGGGACTGAATATCGGGCAATTCTACGATCACTTGTATCCGCGGTCCGAACGACCGTGGACGGACAGCCCGACCTATGACGATCTGGATGCGAAGTTCGGCCATGTGGCGATTCTCGGGGCTGTAGTCCACGCGATTCGACCTATTTTTGAGCATCACATGACCATCCCCGACGTTATTCAGGAGATGGAGCCGAAGTTAAACACGATTCCCGGGCTGCACGTATATCTTCAGAATCCGCCCGCGATTCGCATCGGCGGACAACTGACGAAGAGCCAATATCAGTACTCGTTGGTGAGTCCGGACACGGATCAGCTTTACAAGTACGCGCAGATCATGAACGACAAGATGAAGGGTCTGCCCGGATTGGCCGATGTGACCACGGACTTGCAGATCAAGAGCCCACAAGTCGATATCCACATCGACCGAGACAAAGCCATGGCGCTCGGCGTAAGTCCGGAGCAAATCGAAGACGCGCTAGACACGGCTTATGGCCAACGATGGATTTCGACAATCTATGCGCCAACCAACGAATACTGGGTCGTCATGGAACTCGAGCCGCAGTATCAAGAAGACCCGCAGATGCTGTCGTATCTTTACATTCACTCGACGGGCGGACAGCTTGTGCCGTTAAGCGCCGTTTCCAGCATAGGCACGAGCCTGGGGCCATTGACGGTCAACCACTTGGGGCAAATGCCGTCCGTTACGGTTTCGTTCAACCTGGTGCCCGGCGTTTCGCTGGGGCAGGCAGTAAATGAGATCCAGAAAGTGGCCGCGGACACCTTGCCGCTGACCGTTACGGGAAGTTTCCAAGGAACGGCGCAAGCGTTCCAACAATCGTTGACCGGGTTGGGTCTGCTGTTGGTGATGGCGATACTGATTATTTATATCGTGCTGGGAATTTTGTATGAGAGCTTCATTCACCCGATCACGATTCTTTCGGGATTGCCCGCGGCCGCGTTCGGAGGGCTGGGAGCTCTGATGTTGTTCCACATGCAACTCGATTTATACGGGTTCGTGGGAATCATCATGCTGATCGGAATCGTGAAGAAGAACGCAATTATGATGGTGGACTTTGCAATTGAGCTGGAAAAGGCAGGGCACACGTCGCCGGCCGAAGCGGCCGTGCAAGGATGCCTGATCCGGTTCCGGCCGATCATGATGACCACGATGGCGGCGATCATGGGTACGATTCCGATCGCGCTGGGCACAGGCGAGGGCGCGGATGCGCGGCGGCCACTCGGTATGTGCGTCGTGGGCGGACTTGTCTTCGCGCAGATCGTTACGCTGTACTTGACTCCCGTCTTTTACACCTATATGGACACTTTCCAGACGTGGCTGGGGCGCGGCACGCACAAGCACGCTGCCGAAGCAGCTCCTGGAGTGGGGCTGGGCGAGGAACCTTTGCTGGCGCCAGGCATGAAACGCGCTGGAAAGGCTCCCGGAAGCCTCCGACCCGAGCAAACCTAAAACATCTCCATTTCCCAAAACGGGCCATTCGTACAGGCTTTGCTTCAGATTGAGTACCATTGACGCTGACCGTTGCAGGATGTAGCCTTTTTGAAGCTAGCGCGATGGTCAGGGCATGAGCAATGTAATCTATTGCAAATAATAGCGTTAGCTGCTGTTCCGCAGGTGTCATAATGGCTACCTCAGGGCAAACACATCGAGTTACGCCGCTGGAAGGGAAAATGCGAGAAAAGCGGCGCGGACCGCGGATGAACTCACGAGTTCCGGTCGCACTGGAATGGTCAGAAACTCATCGAGGACACGCCCGCCACGAAAACGCGCACACGCGGATCGTGAATTTCTATGGCTGCCTGCTCGTCAGTCCGGAAACGATGCCGCTCGAACGGCATTTGCGGATTACGAACCTGGCGAATCGCAGGACTATCAGCGCCATTGTCGTGTATCAAGGCAACCGGCAAGTCGATGGATGGGAGCTGGGCGTGGAGCTGATCGAGCCGGAGATGGATTTCTGGGGAATCGATCTCTAGCTTTAGTTTGGTGCAGGCCTTCTCCTCTCAGAACACACCTTCATCGTAATCGAATCGGAAAGCTTGCCGCATGAATTCGGAGAATACTGCCCAAAACGAAAAGAGCCAGCTCGCTCCAGGAGAGGAGCGGCGGCGCAGCCAGCGCGTCACGTTGCGAGTCGGCGTGAAACTTCACATCAGCATCGAGGGCAAGCCGCCTGCGGTGGCGGCGTTTACTTCTAATGTGAACGACCACGGCGCACTGATTCATTGCTCGGAGAATTTTGTGCCGAATGCGAGATTCGTTCTCGAACATGCGCACACGCATCAGCGAATCGGCTGCCGCGTGACGAGGACGCCGCAAGCGCTAGGAGAGGGATTTCAGGTTCCGGTGGAGTTTGATCACAGCGTTCCGGGCTTCTGGCAGATATCATTTCCGCCGACGGATTGGAAACCATTCGAGGAATAGAGCCGCTCACTTCGCCGGGCGCGAGAATGGAATCTGGTCGAGATCGAGATTCCCCCCCGAGAGAATGATTCCGATCCGCTTGCCGCGCGCGGCGATTTTATTGTGAAGAACAATAGCGGCGGAGACGGCGCCCGAAGGTTCGACGATCAATTTCAGGCGCTCCCACAGCAGACGCATCGTGGCGATGATTTCCTCTTCGCTGGCGAGGGCGATTTCATCTACATGCTGGCGAAGAATCGAAAACGTGAGCGGACAAAGCACGGCGCGAAGGCCATCGGCGATCGTTTCGGTTTTCGCGGCAGGTTTGATTTTGCCTGCAGCGAAGGAGCGATAGGCGTCGTCGGCGTTCTTCGGCTCCGCACCCACGACGCGAATCGACGGACGCAACGATTTTGACGAAATCGCCGTGCCGCTCAGAAGCCCGCCGCCACTGACGGGAGCGACGACGATGTCGAGATCAGGCACGTCCTCGAGAAGTTCCAGAGCTGCGGTGCCCTGGCCGGCGATGACGCGCGCGTTGTTGTACGGATGAATGAGAATCGCGCCGGTTTTCTCCTGTACGGTCTTGCAAACGGCATCGCGCGAAGCGATATCGTATTCGCATTCGGTTACCTGGCCGCCGTAGGACTCCACGGCGACGCGCTTCGCGCGCGGAGCGTTGCGCGGCATGACAATCCACGCCGGAATTCCGCGGCGGCGCGCGGCGAGAGAAATCGCTCCGGCATGATTGCCGGAGGAAACCGTTACGACACCGCGCCTGGCTTCTTCCTCGGTGAGCGAAAAAATAGCGTTCGTCGCGCCGCGGAATTTGAATGAGCCAGTCTTCTGCAGATTTTCGCATTTGAAGAAGAGATGCGCGCTGGTCATGGCGTCGAGCGTTTCCGAAGTGAACACTGGCGTCCGATGAATGTGCGCGCGAATGCGTTCGTGCGCGGCGCGAATGGTTGCGAGATCGGGGGCGAGTGATTCGACGGCTTTTTCAGTCTGTGGCGCTGTCATCTTCGACCTCTGGTCTATAGGTTATTTCGAAAAGTTCCAATTGATTGCAATTATCCTTGAATTGCAGCCGCTAAATTTTCGATGGCGGATATGTTTTGCAGCAGCGCCTCGGGCAAATTGTGCCGCTGCTGCAAGTAAGCCGGACTGTTATAGGAAACCCAGACTTTTCCCTTGGGGTCCTCCCAAATCAAAATTTTCAAGGGGAGGTCAATGGCGATTGTAGGTGCGGCGACCATGAGGGGCGTTCCAGCCTTAGGATTGCCGAAAATTGCCAGCTTGGTGGGACGCATTTGCAGCCCGGCTTTTTCGGCTTCACCGGAATGGTCGATCACGGCGAAGAGCTTAACGGCTTTCGCTTGCAAAATACTCGTGAGTTTTTCGAGAGTTTCATCGACGGAGTGATTGCTTTGCTTATGGATGATCCCGTTCGTGGCAACCGGCGGCATGAAGTCTCCTCGCCCGCAGAGGAATTGGCATTATTGCACAACGATCCGTTGCGCGCAGAGCAGGTTTTCACCGAGGCTGGCTCTCGACCGGGCGAGCGCGTAGAATGCGCACATGCGTCGCAGGACGCAATTTTCGCTGTTCGGCCTTTTGCTGTTGGTAATCAGCGCCGCGCCAATCGCTGCGCACCGGCGACAGGCTCCCGCACAGAACGTGACTTCTCAACAGGATCTCTCGCAAGGGAATGCCGCTCCCGCGCAAGCTAGTTCCTCGAAGCAGAACCTGCCACAGCAGAAAGCCAGTCCCGGCGTGCCCAAGATTCGCAGAGAAGTGAACGAAATCACGACGCCGGTGACTGTGGAAGACAACCAGGGCAATTTTGTCCTGGACCTGCAGCGAAAGGATTTTCAGGTTTTCGACAACGGAGTGGAACAGCATATCGACCGCTGGGGTATGGACGACCGTCCTCTCGCGCTGGCGTTGGTGATTGAGACGAGCTCGCACGTCGGGATGATGGCGCAGGAGATTCGCAGCAACGGCATCGTGTTCACGGAGGCCCTGATGGCGGACGACGGCGTGGCCGCGGTGATTGGCGCGGGCGACACACCGGAGATGATGCAGCCGTTTACCGGCGACCACGGTGCAGTGGAAAAAGCGATCGAGCGACTTCCGTTCGTCGACGACAACATGCATTTGTACGACGCGATGCTGGAGGGTGCGCTGCTGCTCGAGAAGCAGCCGGACACAACCCATCGCGTGCTGCTGGTGATCGCGGAAGCGCAAGACAGCAGCAGCAAGCACAAACTGGGGGAAGTGTTGCAGGTGGCGCAGCGCGCGGACGTCAGCATCTACACAATTGGGCTCAGCAGCACGGCGGCGGATTTGCGCACTGATCCTGTGGAGGGTGCAGAAGCCGAGGAGGATAAGGAGAAGCGCATCGCCACGACTACGGAACAACCAATAGCCGCACCGGGAGCCGCTGGCGGAGTGGGCGGTGGGATGGATTTGTTGAGTGTGGCAGTGTTCCTAGTCCAACGGTTCACCCACATCCGAAAGAGCCAGGCGATGGGAGCAGCAGTGGCCTTCACCGGCGGGGCGTACTTCCATCCGTTCCGCGATCGCAATATTCAGGACGCTCTAGGCGACATCGCGGACCAACTCCATTCGGAATATCTACTGAGCTATCAACTGCAAGGGCCGGTGCAGCCGGGAGTTCACCAAATCGAAGTGCGCGTCTCGCGGCCACATCTGAATGTTCGCGCGCGGCTGGGCTACTACATTGCACCGCACGCGACGCCCTGAGAATGACCGTGCGCTAGTGGGCCCCGGGAACGGTGAAGGTGACTTTGCCGGCGGCGGTGTTTTCGAACTGGTCGAAGATGCGAACGGCGATGGTGTGCTCGCCGGGCTTCAAATTTTGCAACGCGATGTCGTAGTTCTCGACAGGCGCGTCGGTGAGCTGGCCGACCGGGAAGATGGTTTGCCATGGGCCAGCGTCGACGCTATAGGAAGCGCGCGCGATGGCGCTGCCTGCATCGTGCGCCGTGAAGCGCACATGCCAGTCGCCGCCGGAAGGCTCGGCGTGGATGCTTTCGACGGACGGCGGAGTGTTGTCGACTTGAAAGCGGTCGCTGACCATCTCCGCGGTGAGCGCTTGTCCCTGCGGATTCGAAGGCGCATCGGACGCGACGAGCTTCAAGTAATAGGCGCCGTCGGGCATGGAGTTCGTGTCCCAGGAATAATAATTTTCGCGGATATTGTCTTTTAAGAGCTTCCAATCCTTCTCACCCTCGCCGTGATAGTAGAGCGAATAAACGAGGTCGTCTTCGTTGTCGTCGTGAGCGTCCCAGAGCACTGTTTGGTAGCCCTTGGCGGCGAAGCCCTGTGGAAACTGCGAGAATCTTCCACCGTCACCACGCTGCTGGAAGTCGCCGTCATCGATGAAATTCACATCGCTGTCGTGAGCAGTGCGCGGGGGCCGAAGCTGGACCGGAGTTGGTTGCGCCGCCATAGCTGCTTGCCCCGGGAAGCCCTGAGCGCGCAACCCTGGGTCTTGGATGGCGACGCCGTCAATAACGGGCGCGACGTTCTTCCGCAAATACGCCAGCTTGACCCATGACAACGTGGGCTGATCCTGGCCTCCCGCAGCGTGAAAAACGGCTTTCCATTGGACGAACCGAGCGGAAGGGCACTGGACCGTTTCACCGGACATATTCGAATACGGCCCGGCCCACGGACTCCAATAATTGTCGGGATCAGAGGTGTTGCCCGAGCGGACGTAGAAATCGATTTTTGCGGAGCCATTGTTGTTGTCGCCCCACCACGTCAGCCGGCCCCAGTGCGAAAAGATCTTGGCGTCGAAAGTGTCGGACTCGAATGTTCCTTCGGCGGCGTAGCCCGGCCCGAGCATGAAGACTTTTCCCGGATTCGCGGTAGCGACGTAAATCGCGTGGCCGGGTCCTGCCACCAAAGAAGTGACTTGAGAAGCGTCGGCAGTGGCGAGCGACGAGAAAAGCATATTGCCATCAAGCTCGATGACTTCGCCATGATTGCCTGTTCCGAGGAGAAGATGATTGTCTGGCGAGAATGCGAGCGAATAAACGAGGTCCTGAGGCGAAGACCAAAGAGATTCCGGCGAGCCGTCCGTCGCGATGCGATAGACTTCGCTTCCGCCGGTAGCGCTTGGCAAGGCGGGCAGAATCATCGGCGGCGTCGCCACGGCGGCAGCGGCGGGATTCGCGGCGTTTTGCTGTTGCTGGGTGGTTGCAGCCGAACGAGCTGCGGCAGCGGCGAAAGCGGCAGCGAGTTGGTTTGCAGCTGAAGATGCCGCTCCAAACGCGCCTCCTTCGCGAGGCGGCTTGTTTCCAACAGCGGCAGCGTAGATGTTTCCCTCAGAGTCAGTCGTCAGCGCGGTGACTTCTTTTTTGGCCGTTTCATAAATCACGAAAGCACTGCCAGCCGTGGGAATGCCATCGGAGCCGCGCGACGCGATGGGGACTCGGATGACAAGGCCGCTTGGGTCCGTGCCTATGAGCAGATTGCCGCTGTGGTCAAAAGCGAGAGAACGAGCGTGCGATTCTTCGCTCTTATAGAAGAGTTGGCCCTTGCCGTCAGGAGCGACGGCGAAGACATTGCCTTTATCTCCCGTGCCCACGAAAAGAACGCCGCGAGAATCGAAAGCGAGGGCCCAGATGTACTTCGATTTGGGATCAAAGAAAACAGTGTGCTGGCCGTCGGGCGTGATTTTGTAGACCTTGCCGTCGGGCGAAGTGCCGACGTAGACGTTGTCGTCCTTGTCGACGGCGAGAGCCTGCGCTTCGAGTTCGGCAGATTCAAAAACGGTGACTGGCTTTTCTGTCGCGCTTAGGCGAACGACCTTTGCGTCGGAGCCGCCGGCGGCATAAACGTGACCATGGGAATCGACCACGAGAGCCCAGACGTAAGCAAGATTAGGATCGGCGAACGTCTTGAACTCAGGAGCGGGCATGAGCACGCCATCGCTGCGAAGCGCAACGCCTTTGTGCGTGCCCTTTTCGAATTCATCGAACGTGGATTGGCTCCAAAAACGCGTATGTTCCGCGTGAGCAGCAACAGCGCAGAGCAGCGCCAGGCACAAAGTGGACACGAGTGTAGCTCGCCGCATGTTTACCTCGCATTCCTTCGGGTCGTGGAATTCACTTTACTGTAATCGAAAGATACTGCTGACCGGCAATGACCTGATTCATGGGAACCGAATGCTCGCCAATGACGGACTGGTAGAGCAATTGCGCTCCGCCCGGTGCGCGACGCTGATCGAGAACGTTGATTTCAGACGCAGGCACGTCGGGGAGTTCCTTGTCCTCGACGAGCAGCGTGGGAGTGTTCTGGAGCAGCGTGACGTAGAGGCAATCATTCTGCCGTTCGCGATTGATAACACGAATCAGCTCATCCAGATCGCGCAGACGGTTCTGCGCGGCGCCTCCGAATAGCTCGCGCATGCGATTGAGCGACGAAGCGTCGCTGACGAGTATCTGCAAGTTCCCTTGAGATGCTTGAGGCGGGACGGTCACAGGGATTTCCCGCAAGAAAGGCTCGCCTCGATAGGGGCGAAGGAGAACCTTGATATTCAGGTTGTCGCCGGGAGAAACTTCGCTTTTATCGCTCCAAGCGCCTTCGATTTGCGACCAGCGGCTGCTCGACAAGCTGTCGACGTTAACCGTGACTTTGGAAACTTTTGGCTGCTCGTAGGGATTTCCGTAAATAATTCCGAAGGCCGCTTCCACAGTCGCGGCAATCTGGAATGCATCGGGCATTCCAGTGTCCGACGGAACGAACATGTCGCGGAGATCGACCGAGGGATGCCCTTCGAGGCTAATTTCTCCATTCATTTCAAGGGTTGTGCCTTCGGAGTAGGCAGTGTTGGAAAGAACTCCATTGTAGGCAACCATGGCAACCAGCAGAGGCGTGAGCTTCGGATTCTCGACCACACGGAAGTGAAAATGCCGCTGTTGCGTTGACGTGGTGAGGTTGATTTCGACCGGGATTGTCGGCGGACCGCCGCCGAGCTGGCCGACCACGCCCGTAGTTGTATCCTGCTGGAAAGTTCCGATTACGCCGCCCGTGTTCATGATTTTCGTGGATTCGAGCGAAGACGCCAGCGTAGTGACGACGTAGGCGCGCGTCATGGGCAAAGCGACCGAGCCGAGACCGTTGAATGGATGGCCACAGACGAATACGCGACCGCGAATGATCGCGGTGACCGTGCATCCCGCGGCAACGGAAATGTCTCCGGAGACCAAATCCATGCCCACCATGTCACCCGGTTGGACTTGCGCATCCTCTGGACTGGGCGGCACGGTTCCCCCAGCCATCGCGCTCATTCCGAGAGCTTGGAAATTGGAAGAAAATCGCGAGAGGGCTTGCGGGAGAACGCCGGAAAAAATGAGGGGCGTTTCGATGGGGATGAGGAATTGGCCCCCGCCCAAAGGGACTCTTGTTGCGTTTTCATCGGTCGCAGGTGCAGGTGACATGGATGGAATCGTGAGGTCGGATGCTGCTTGCGGCGATGCATTCGCAACAGCTTGAGTAGCCGGTTGCGTCATGGACTTCTCAATATCGAGCATGTTTTGAATGGGAGTAACGCCGGCGATGGGGTCCTTGCTGAACAGGCCGATTTTCAGGGAGATGGCCCCGGCTAGCTTGCCATCGAAATATACCGGGCTGCCGCTCA
Source organism: Candidatus Acidiferrales bacterium (assembly GCA_030037355.1). GTDB lineage: Bacteria > Acidobacteriota > Terriglobia > Acidiferrales > UBA7541 > DAHUXN01. Next base: position 17,155 of record JASHRL010000240.1, read on the forward strand.
TGCCCGCCACGACGCCTGTTTTTGCGACGTCGGCGCCCGCCAGTTCGACGAGGATGATGTCCTGCTGAGGCCCCATGGCGTTCTTGAGGATGCCGAGGACTGTGACGTCGAGCTTTTCAATTTGATCGCCGGAAAAGATGGTGTACGCGACGCCTTTCATTCCCGGCGTGACGTCGGCCAGAGGGAAAATGGCTGGATTTTCCTGAGCCACGGCAGGAAGGGCTAGAAAAACGAAGAGTAGGGCGGCCAACCAAAAGCCAGGTCGCAGGCGCATAAGACTTTTCATGATAACCCGCGCCGTTGCGCGAAGCAATGCGCGTTGCGCGACTGTGATGTCGCGGTAACGGCGGGCTGGATGCTCGTTTTCGCGCTGATGCATGCGCACTCTATTGGACACAGGAGCGGGGCTTGGGGTTGTTTCAAAGCGGCGTGCTACTATTTCAGCGTGGCGAAGAAGCGAATTCATCCAGCGCAAGCGTTCAGCGGCGTGCTGATGGTGCCCGGCGATAAATCCATCTCGCACCGGTATGCAATCGTGGCATCTCTCGCGGAGGGGCGAAGCGAAATCGCCAATTTTTCCGCGGCGGCAGACTGCCGGAGCACGCTCGATTGCTTGCGCGGCCTGGGCGTCCAGATCGAAGAAAAGGGCAATGGCGTAATCATCGACGGAAAGGGACTGACGGGCTGGAAAGCGCCGCGAAAGACGCTCGACGCGGGCAATAGCGGAACGACCATGCGATTGCTGGCCGGGGCGCTGGCGGGACAGGAATTTGCGTCGTCGCTAACGGGAGATCGTTCGTTGCGGAGCCGCCCAATGCGGCGCGTGATCGAGCCCTTGCGGCAAATGGGCGCGCGAATTTCCGCGCGAGAGGATGAGTTTGCGCCACTGGAGATCGGTTGTGGAAAGCTGCGAGGGATTGAATTCACGCAGAAAATTGCCAGCGCACAAGTGAAGTCGGCGCTGTTGCTGGCCGGACTTTTCGCCGAAGGCGAGACGATCGTGCGCGAGCCGGTACGGACGCGCGATCATACGGAGCTGATCCTGCGTGAAATGGGCGCGGTAATCGAGCCCCGGGATGGCGCGATTTCCATTCAAGGCAGGCCAAAGCTTCTCGCGCGGCCGCTGATAGTGCCGGGCGATTTGTCCGCGGCGGCTTTTTTCCTGTGCGCGGCGCTCATCGTGCCGGATACGGAGATGACCATCCAGGGTGTCGGCTTGAATCCGACGCGGACGGCGATCCTGGATTTTCTGGCGTCGATGGGTGCGCTGGTGTCTGTGGTTGCGCTAGGAATACGCGAAGGTGAGTTAGTAGGCGACATTCAGATTAAGCACAGTCCTGTAAAAGGCGGCAAGATTTCCGGCGCGATGACGGCACGACTTATCGACGAATTGCCCGTGCTTGCGGCGCTTGCACCCTATACAGAGGAGGGAATCGAGATACGCGATGCGCAGGAGCTGCGCATAAAGGAAAGCGACCGCATTGCGACGGTGGCGGAAAACCTGCGGAGGATGGGAGCGCATGTGGAAGAATTTCCGGATGGGTTGCGCGTTGCAGGACGTTCTGCAGGCCGCCTTCGTGGTGCGACAATTGACCCGCGCGACGACCATCGCATTGCGATGGCCTTCTCCATCGCGGCGCTCGGAGCCGAAGGAGAAACGGTGATACGCGATGCAGATTGCGTGAAGATTTCGTTTCCGGAATTTTTTGAGCTTCTCGAAGGGCTTGCGAAACTGGGCAAGGAGGATTAAGCAGCTAAAACGGCGCGCGTTTTACTGCGCCTTGTGGATGGAGATCGTCCCGTAGCTTGTATTAAGGGTGATGCGCGGACCGCGCGTGCCGAAGGCTCCCTCCAGGACCGTTGTGTCGCTATTGTTTGAAGACTTCACGCCGGAACTGCCGAAATCGTTGTCGATTTCGCCGCTGCGAGAGACAGCGGAAATTTCGAAACTCGATTGCGCCGGAAGCGTGAGGTCAATATTGCCGGACTGATCGGCGATTAAAATTTCGTCGCGCGGCGGCTGCTTGAAGGTGACTTCGACGTCTCCGCGCTGATCAGTCAGATCGATTCTCCCCGCGACATTTTCCAGCGTGACGTCTTTGTTCGTGGTTCGCAGTTGAACGCCACCGGGCTGATCGGAGATTGTCAAATCGCCGGAATCCATCTCCAACTGGCCGGTCAAGTGAACCAGTGTCAGGCTGGTGAGGGACGACGTGTAGCGCACGGTGTTATCGATGTTTTGCGCGCGAATCGGGCCATAGAAATCGCCTTCCACAGTAGCGTCGCCCGAAATGGCTGAGAGATTGACTTCTCCGCCGCCCCCCGTGAGACGAACATTGCCTTTGATATTGTTCGCGCGAATGTCGCCGTGAGCCATTTCTATGCTGACGTCGCCGGTAATGTTATGAATCTCCAAATCGCCACTTTGCGAATGAATCGTGACCGGTCCGGTCATTTGCGCCACGGTGATATCGCCGTGAGTCGTGTCGGCGGTGATGCCTGCCTGAGCGGGCAAGCGAATGTCAAGATCTACGCGCACATCGGAGGCCTCTCCGCCTGTTTCTTGAGGCTCAATCTGGAAGCCGTCGCCGGTGCGATTCATGCTGACACGGACTTTGTCCGCGAGTTGCCGCGCCTCATTCTCGTTTTCGCCGCGAGCGCTCTTGTGGACGGAAACATGAATTTCAGAATCCGAGCTTGGACTTACGGATATGTTGCCACGCTGGGTGATGATCGAAATCACTTCGTTTGGCTTCGCGGAGACTGCTGGCAAATCGTTGGTCCAGTCGTAGGAATGGTCGAAGACGTCTCCCATGTCGAAATCGATGTCAGGATTTTGCTTGCGCACCCAATCGTATCCGGCAATGCTCGCGACGACCATGAACAGAACGATCATGAGCGCGATCTCGCCGCCGGAAATTCCGGAGGGCCTGGGGCCGCCAGTGCGGGTCGCGAGGAGATGTTCCACGAGATGCGCGACGCCCCAGACGATCAAAATTAGGGGCCAATAACGGCGGAACAGATGGCCGATAGGGAATTCAGGGTGAAGCTCATAAAGCAGGAGAATCACACCGAAAAGGATCAAGATCAAGCCGCTGAATATCGAGCGCCGGCGCTGGTAGTAATAGGTCATCGCGGCGGTTGCGGCGGCTGCGGAGGATTTTGAGGCGGAGCGCCGGGCGGCGAGACTTGCCAACCCGTGCGGTCCACATGGCCCTCCATCGAGGCGGTATCAGACAAGAGCCTTACGACGCCAATGACAATCAAGATCACTGGCCACAATCTTCCAAAAGAGTAGTCGCTATACTGGTCGATGAAAAAGATCACACCGATGGTGATGAGAATGGCGGGACCAGTCAGCCCGCGAATACGGCAACGAGCGCAATTGCATGATCTCCAGTAAGACATAATCCGAATCTCCTACGTACGAGGCTGTGTCCGCTTCCAGATCAGAAATGCGCCGAAAGCAATCAGCGCCAGAGGCCAAAATCTCCAGACGTATATGGAATTGAGCAAGCCGAACGTGCCAAGCAGGAATAAAATGCCGAGAACGATTAGTACGTACGCACCGATGGGTTTGGAGCCTTCGCCTTCGGAAAAGAGGCCAGGCGATTTCTCTCCCAATTGTTTCGCGCGGGCCGTGCGGTAAGCCTCGATCGGCATATAGCAGCAGAAAGCGACGAAAAGCACAATCACGATGGCGAGCGTGCTGTTGGGTATCGAATCGCTGCTCATCATGGCGATCAGGCCGCCAAAAATGACGACGTGAATCAGTCCCTTCACGTATTCGCCGTTATAAACAGCGCCGAGCCCAGGAATGAAACCCAGAGCGCAAGCCAGGCCAGGATTCGGACCGCTTTGAACCGCAGCGGGAGCCGGTCCGGTCATCATGTGTGACAGGCACTCCTCGCAGTAAAGAGCGCCGCGGACTTCGCGCGCGCATTGCGCACAGAGGGCCTTGCCGCAATTGCGGCAGTATCCGGTGGCTTGAATGTCAGTGTGGACCGCGCAATTCATCGAGAGCTCCCTCCCGGCATATCCGCCAGGACCGCAGCAACGAGTGCGAATCTGCCGTTGGCTCTGGAATCCTGGGACTGGTGCGGGGATTTGGATTCAGGTTGTGCCGGAGTTGCGGAAGGCGCCTGTTGATTTGGCGCCGGGCCGCTGGCCGGCTGCAGTCGCGACTGAATCTCGTACACGATGCGGAGGTCGTTCACAAACTTTACGCTGCGCGCAAATACCAAGTGCGCGCGGCGATCCGCGGAATGATACAGGTTGACGGGATTCAGGCTCGCGGCCGTAACGTTCGACGGGCTCACGCCGATGGCGTGAAACACGATGATGATTGTGGCCAGCACAGTGACCAGGCCGGTAGCAAAGCGCGGCTGCCACAACAGCGGAATCCAGCCCAGCCAATTGCGCGCGGCCTTGCGCGGGCCGAGCGTCTGGTCGAGGATTTTGGAAACGAGCGCAGCAGGCGGCTGCTCCTCTTCGATTGCGCGGAGACGATTGACGACATGCGAGACTTGCGCGAGCAGCGGGGCGCAGTTCGAGCAAGAATCAACATGAGCCTGGAATTCCCGCCGCTCGGATTCCGGCAGCAGTCCATCCAGGTAATCGCTCAGCCTTTCCTCGATTTGTACGCAAGTCCAGTTCATTTGCTTCACTCGCCTTGAAACGCTAATCCGGCCGAACACCCATTTCCTGAAGTATCCGCGCCAATTCGATTCTTCCGCGATTGATTCGCGATTTCACGGTCCCTTCGGGCACGGAAAGGACCTCTTGAATCTCGTTGTATTCCAAACCCTGCAGGTCGCGCAAGATAATTGCTTCGCGAAGTTCCGGAGAAAGGCGCGAAAGCCCCCGCTGAACCTGCTCGCTCAATTCGCGCGCCATCGCTGCTTTGTCCGGAGTGCGGACTGGCGAATGCTTCTCCTCGACCTTGGGCATCACGTCGTCGAGGGCGTCGGTCGCCCGATCGCGGCGAGTGCGGCGATAGTGGTCCACAAGCAGATTGCGCGTCACGCTGGTGAGCCAGGTCGGGAATCCGCCATAGGCGGTCCGATAGCTGGCCAAAGTCCGATAAATACGAAGAAAGACTTCTTGGCTCAAATCCTCGGCTTCGGTCGAGTTGCCGGTAAAGCGGTAGCAAAGATTGTAAACACGGCGCGTATGGCGGCGGACAAGCTCTTCCCACGCTGGACCCTCGCCCCGCAGGCAGCGCTGCACCAGTTGAGCATCCGGCTCCAATCGTCATTGTCCTCGCAAGTGGCATCACCTTCAGCCTCACAATCTATGAAACGCAATTGGAGGCCGAAAAGTTCCGCACGGTGAGGGCATCTTAGCTGGGGCGCGACGGCAAGACAAGGAGATTGAATGTTTGTGCGCCGCAATCAATGTTATTTGCGTGCGCATTCTGATTTCGCCGATTGCCGCTTCACTTGACCTTGTGTAAACCTTGCTGATACGTTGGCGCGCCACTATGCGGAGACATTGGCAGAGAGCAATCTGGGTTGTCGCCGGGCTTCTGATATTTGTTGCGCTATTTTACCGGTTTCGCGGCGCGACAATGCTCGGCGGCTTCAACTGGCTGAAGCTCGGTGCGTCGCTGGCCAGCGCGAACATTCTCCTGCTATTCCTGTCGCTGGGAACGATCTTTGTCTCCTATGCTATCCGTGCGCTGCGATGGACCCATTTTTCGCGGTACATGGGCCGGCCTACTTTCCCTCATGTCTATAGCGCGACGCTGATGGGTTTTGCCGCGATATTCCTGCTCGGCCGCGCAGGGGAACCGATCCGTCCGCTCTTGATCGCGCGCAAGGATCGCTTGCCGGTGACCAGCAGTTTCGGCGTCTACGTTTTGGAGCGAATCTTCGACGCGGGCGCAACGGCTGTGATGGCCATTCTTGTCTTACTTGCGCTGCCGCCGCGGGCCGTTTTTTCGCCAGAGGCCGATGGTGGCGTTCTCCTTCATGACGCGCGGCTCGCCGGATGGGTACTGCTGGCCGGGTTTCTCGTGATGATTGGCGCGCTCGCGTATTTTCGCCTGCACGGTGCGCGAGGTTTACAGGCGCGCCTTGCGCCTCTGCGAAGCCATCCGGGATGGCGCGGCAAAATCGCAACGATGGTGGACGGCTTCAGCGAAGGGTTGCAAGCGATTCGATCGCCCGCGGACGTTCTGGCTGCCGTCGGATATACGACGATTCACTGGCTGGTCGTCGCGCTCGTCTATTGGTGGATCATTCTCAGTTTTCGCGCGCACCTCGGATATTTTGAATTTCGCGCCGCGCTGCTTGTGCTTGCGTTCACCATGGTTGGGTCTGTGGTGCAGCTTCCTGCCGTCGGCGGAGGAATGCAGTTGGCGACGTTCCTTGCGCTGACAATCATTCTTGGAGTAGAAAAGGAGCCGGCTGCGGCAATCGCGATTCTGACCTGGCTGATAACGTTTGCCGCGGTGAGTCTGGTCGGTGTGCCATTGCTGATCCGTGAGGGGTGGTCGATGGGAAGTCTGCGTCAACTGGCGCGCGAAGAATCGGAAGATGAAGCGCGCGGGAAGCACGCCACGCTGGCGGATATTGCCAAGGATCTTGGGGAGACGCGCCGGTGAAGTGCCCTTTTTGTTCGCACCTTGATGACAAAGTGGTGGACTCGCGCGAAGGCCGCGCGGGAGATTTGATCCGGCGCCGACGCGAATGTCTGAAGTGCGGCAAGCGCTTCACGACTTATGAACGAATCGACGAAATCCCCTATATGGTCATCAAGAAAGACGGCCGCCGCGAGAAATTCGACCGTCACAAAATCCTGCAAGGTTTGTTGCGCGCCTGCGAGAAGCGGCCTGTGCCGACGGGAAAGCTCGAAGCGCTGGTGGATGAGGCCGAGCGCTACGTCAATGAGGCAAAGGATCGCGAGCGGACGACTTCTGAAATTGGTGAACTCCTGATGAACCGCTTGAAGAGGCTCGATAAGGTTGCTTATGTGCGCTTCGCGTCGGTCTATTCGGACTTCAAGGATGTGAAGGAATTCATGTCCGAGCTGAAGAATCTGCTCAAAGAGCGCGCACGCAAATAGGTCATCTAGGGCTCCCAGACGCCCGCGGCGAAGGTCTGCACGGTGTGGAATCCCAGGTCTTCATAGAGGCTGACAGCGTTAACGTTCTTCGACGTCACCGTCAGTGAGAGCGCGCGATACCCCTGCTGACGCAGCGCCGCGAGCGAAGCCTCCATCAAGCGCCTACCCAGGCCGTTTTTCTGATAACCCGGCAAAACGCAAATTTGAGTCGTATGACCAACGCCGGGAGCGACGATGGAAGTCAGTACCATACCGATCGGTTTCTCTGTCGGCCCCGGCCGCAGAATAAAGGAAGCTTCCGGGAAAAACTGGCCACAGCCGGGCAACAACACGATGTTACGCAGAAATTTCATGGCCCCGGCTTCCGTTCGATACTGATCGTTGATCTCGCTATCGATGTGATCCGTATAGGCGCGCTGGATGAGTTGAGCGCAGGGCTCGAGGAAGCGATCGGTCCAATGTTCCAACCACAGCCCATTCTGAGTGACAGGCCGCGCGGCGGAGTCCTTCGACAGCTCAAGAAGCATGAATTGGCGCCGGTGCAGGCGGAAGTGATGCTCCGTCAGAAAATCGTCAAGAGCGATGCCAAACGGCATCAATTGCGCTTCGATGCGTTCGATGAAAGGAGTTCCGCGCAAGGAATCGAACATTTCCAAAAGCAGTTTCTTGCTGATGCCGAGCTGGTCGAAACGCGGCGACGCGAACAATCCTCCGATCAGCCCCTTCTGTTCTTCGAAGACATAGAAGCCGTAGCCAACAGGCTGCTTTCCTTCAAATGCTGCATATCCCGCCAGAGAACGGGAATCGATGAATTTTCGAATGAGCTGTTGGGAGGGGCGGTAATCCCAGTAGAGATCCTTGCGCCACTGTTCGGCTTCTTCCAGCAAGAGTGGTTCGAGCGTTCGGGAATGAACTTGCCGGAGGTCGACAACCTGCATAGACGTTCCGTTTGGCCCCTGGAGGCTAATTATAACCGCGCTTCACGTATGGTGTCAGTGAAACCTCGCGAGTGTTCGCCGAAAGCAAGCTCGTTTTTCCGATTTTTTCAAATTCAAAACCAGGGCAGTCACATTCTGAATCATTAATCAATTGTTTGCGCGCCTCTCGCGGTGCGCTAGCAGCAGCCGACAAATATGCTACACTCCGCGCGTTCGCTCGGGGGTATGTCCTTTTTGGAATGAGTCCGTTGCCTAATCTCCGGGTAGTGGTCGCGCGCATCATGCGGGTTCTGGGATCGCTCCTGGCCCTGGCGCTATTTGTCTTTCTGGCGGCGACGACCATTTCCGGATACCTGCTCTATCAAGTTTTGACGCCGCCTCGCAGCCCGGCGAATGTGGACGTCACTTTGCTGATGGGCCATCCGACGACGTACAACTTCACGATCCCCGGCGAAGGCTCGCGCGAAGGATGGTTTTTCCCCGGCTTGATTCGCGCTCCAACGATTATTTTGTGCCATGGCTACGGATCGCAGCGAGCAGACATTCTGACGCTTGTGACGGCTTTGCAGGAGCACGAATTCAACGTGTTCCTTTTCGACTTCGTGGGCCACGGAGCTGTGCCGGGGCGGACAACGCTGGGCTATCAAGAAACTCAAGAATTGCTCGCGGCGATTCATGGACTGGAGCAGCGCGACGACATTGACAAAACGCGCTTCGGTGTTTGGGGCGCGGACCTGGGCGCTTACGCGGCTCTCTCGGCCGCGATCCAGGAGCCAAGAATCGAAGCGATTGCCGTGGATTCGGTCTACGACCAGCCGGCCGATTTTCTACTCATGCAGGTAGGACACACGGGGCTCGGTTCCTTGCCGCTCGCGAGATCGTTTTGCCTGGTTGGTTTTCGATTGCTCAACCGCCAGTACAGTTCTGTTCGCCCGTTGATGGATCAACTCGGAAAATTGCAAGGAATCCCCAAGTTGTTCATCGAATCGACCGACAAACCGGAGCTGGATAAGGAAACACTGCATATGTTTGAGGTTGCTCCCGGGCCAAAGGATCACCTCGTGGATTCGCAGACATACTCGGAGATGAGCGACGAGGGACGACGCGATTACGAAAACAAGATCGTCAGTTTCTTCCTGCAGTACCTTCCGCCGGGTGGCCAACCCGCACAGTAGCGCTCATTTATCCTCGGGAACTTCTTGTGCTGGCAACGACTCCACCCAGCAATAGGGAAGGAACTTCGCGACGATTTTGCGATGAATGATTCCCAGATTATTCAGCGTCATGTCGCCATCGCCGCTCAAGAGAACAAAACCTTCGCCTGCCGCCTGCGGAGTGAGCTGCGTGATCCTATCCGGACCCAAATAAAAGCGAAGGCCGTAATCGCAGTTGCGGTTGACTTCTCCAACCGAAAAAAGATGCGAACCAGAAGTCTGCGGATCTGCTGAAAGTAAATGCTGAATTTCATGCGCCAGTGGTCGCGTGGAGAGCAGCGGATCAAGTTCCGGCAGGATTCGCGCACCGGCAGCTATGACCAAGCCAGCGCACACGAGCGACGTGAGCGCAAGGGCATGCCACGCGCGGCGAGCTAGGCTGAGGCATTCGACAGCCACGCCGGTAAAAACCCCAATTAGAATTGCGACTACAGCGAGTTTGTGGAGACCATTCGCGTAAGGCGCTTCGTAGGGCGGGAGCTTTTGAAAGCCGAACGCGCCGGCGATCCCCAGAATTGCCCACATCGTGCCAGTTGCCACACCGAGCCACTGGGCTGTTCGCGGAGCCTGCTCGATAACACGAACGTAGGAATGCGCGAGGAGAAGTATGAGCGGCGGAAATATAGGCAAGATGTATTCCGGCAGCTTCGATTGCGAAAAGCTGAAAAATATCAATGGGAATATCGCCCAGCAAGCGATGAAGAATCCGAAGGAGTTTCGCCATGAGCCGTCGCGAAAAATGCGGCGGCCATCGAGCGCTGCACCGATCAGCAGGGCCGTCCAAGGTAACAAGCCGAGCAGGACAATCGGACCGAAAAACCAAAATGGCTGGCGATGCTGAAAAACGGGCGTGAGATAACGTTGGAAATTGTGCAGGAGAATGAAGGTGCGGAAAAAACTTGGATTGAAATAGGCGCACAGGATATACCAGGGCAATGCAATGATGCAGAAGGACAAGATTGCGAGCGGGTGGAGCAGCCGCATCGCTTCTTTCACGTGTCGAGTTGCGATGGCCCAAAGGAGGATGCTTCCACCAGACAAAATTAACGCTGCTGGTCCCTTCGCGAGCGTCGCGAAGCCGAGCGAGACGCCGAGAAAAATCAGGGCAGACTTATCACTTGGTGCTCCGGAACCCAACGGAGTATTTCTGGCGTTCTTGCCGGCGGCAAGGAACAAGCCATGCTTTTCTAATGCACTGGCGGCGCAAACGAGCGCGAGCGCCAAACTCGCCGTGAAAAGCATGTCTGGAGCAGCAGCGCGAGCGAAGGCAATAACGGCCACGCAAGTCGGAAAAATCAGCAGAATCGCCCAGCCCGTCCGCTCACCGTAGCGCTTCCATCCAAGCCATGCAGTGGCAAGCGCAGCGACGAGTGCGGCAAATGCCGATGGCAGACGCGCGGCCCACTCTGGCGACGGAACCAGTTTGAAGCCGAGGGCCGCGGTCCAATAATACAGAATCGGCTTCTCGAACCAGGGTGCTCCATAGAGAAGAGGCGTGATCCAATTGCCATTGTGCGCCATGCCTTGCGCGATCCAGGCGTAGCGCGGCTCATCGGGGCCAAGGAGACCGACTGCGGCAAGCCCGCTGAAAAGGCAGACCAACAACACGATCAACGCGATCACGGCTGCGGCGATTTTTTGCAAAGACCACGCGCGTTTCGTTTCCATCGCGGCTGAGTGTATCAGACGAATCGGTCAACTCTAAAGAAGCACCGCTGGCTCGCGCAAAACGACTGTGACAGAATGGCGCGCGATGCGCGAATGGTGCGAATATGCCGCCGCCTGGGCGATTCTTAGGTTTCTGGGACTTCTGCCGCGGCCGGTGGCACGAGCAGTTGCGGCGCAGATCGCGCGATTTCTGTTGCTTTGCAGGCCGACCTTGCGGCGAGCCGCGCTCGTGAATCTTCGCCTCGCATTTCCAGAATGGTCGGATGCGCAGCGCCGCCAGACAATTCGCGGCATGACGCGTCAACTCGGTTGGATGGCGGCAGAGTTCGCATATTTTCCGCATTGGTCCCGCGAGAATATCGAAGAGCTTGTCGTGATCGATGGCTTTGACAACTTTGAAGCCGCGCGAGCTTTGGGCAAAGGCGTAATTTTTCTGACCGGCCACATGAGCGCATGGGAAATTGCACCTTTCGCACAGGCAGTCTACGGAAATCCGCTCTCGTTTCTCGCTCGTGCGATTGATAATTCGCGCGTCGACGCGCTCATCAATCGCTATCGATGCCTTTCTGGCAACCAACCGATCGAGAAAAACAACGCCGCACGCGCCATCCTGCGCGCACTCCACGACGGAGGCACGATCGGAATCCTGGCGGATCAGAATACTTCTCTCGACGAAGGAACATTCGTCGATTTTTTCGGCGTTCCCGCTGCGACCACGACGGGGCTTGCGCGCGTCGCCTTGCGGACCGGAGCGGTCGTCGTTCCTGGTTTTATTTCCTGGGACGATTCCATCCGGAGATACCGGCTGCGTTTCGAGCCTGCGGTGAACCTTGCCCGATCCGATGATGAAGAGGCGGATATTCGTGAGGACACGCTCAGATTTAACAAAGTCATCGAGAATTACATTCGCGCGCATCCCGATCAATGGCTCTGGGTACACAAAAGATGGAAGAATCGCCCGCCGGGAGAGCCGTCGCTGTATTCCTCCTAAGGGTTTTGCAAGAAACTAGCAGTGGAGCAAGATTCTCATGGCAGGCCAAAGAGTTTGACGAGGAGCGAAATCATGAAGCAAACGGCGCAGGAACTTGCGGATCATTTGCATGCAACGCTGGACGGAGACCCAAGCGCACTAATTTCAGGGCTGGCCGGACCAGAAGATGCGGGCGCCGAAGATTTAATCTACGTAGATTCTGCGAAGCACCTGCTGCGTTGCGAATCCTCGGCCGCTCGATGCGCGCTGGTCCGCGAAGGATTGAAGCTTCCGGGGAAGACGCTTATCGTCGTACGCGAGCCGAAACTCGCGTTTGCCAAAGCAGCTGCATGGATGCTGGAGCAGCAGCCAATTGCGTCACGAGTTCATCCGACCGCTTTGATTGACGGCTCGGCGATGATTTCGGCAGGAGCGCATATCGGCCCATACGTTGTGATTGAAGAGGGTGCTGTCGTCGGAGCAGAGACGGAAATCGGAGCGTTCTGCTTTGTTGGCCGCGGCGCGAAGATCGGCGAGTCGTGCCGGTTGTATCCGCGCGTTACGCTCTATGCCGGCGCGAAATTGGCCAACCGCGTGATCGTTCATTCGGGAGCGGTGATCGGCGGGGACGGTTTCGGTTACGTTTATGGCGAGGCGCAGAATTGGAAATTTCCGCAGATCGGCGGTGTCAACATTGACGATGACGTTGAAATCGGGAGCAATTCGACGATCGCGCGCGGATCGCTGGAAACGACGCACATCGAGCGCGGTGTGAAGCTCGATAATCTTGTGCATGTCGCTCACAATGTCCGCATCGGAGAGAACACAGTCATCGCCGCACAAACGGGAATTTCGGGGAGCTGCGACATTGGCCGGCACGTTTTGATTGGCGGGCAGGCAGGCCTCGGCGAGCACTGCAAAATCGAAGACGAAGCAATTCTCGGCGGACAATCCGGTATCCTGAATAGCAAAATCATCCGCAGCGGACAAATAGTTTGGGGCACGCCGGCGCGCCCGCTCGGCGAATTCAAGAAGCAGTATGCACGATTTGCCCGTTTGCCCGAGCTGGCGGAACGAGTTCGCCAGTTAGAAGGAAATCGTGACACGAAGTAGTGTGACGCCGCGCCGTGCTAAGGGCGGCAGACATGAGACGCCGCGAATCATCTTGATCACTGGCCAGTGCAGCAGCGTCGGCAAGACGACGCTCGCCGCCGACATTATTCACGCCTTTCCTGAGCCGGATTGGCTAGCGCTGAAGATAACAGGGCATCATACAGATCGAATCACCAGCGAGGCCGGGTATGCTTTTCATGCAGAGAGCGACCGGGAAGGGAAGTCGGACACGTCGCGCTACCTCGCCGCAGGAGCGAATCGGTCGTTCTTGGTGGAGATTCGAGCAGGTTACTTCACGGAGGCTATGCAAGAAATCAATCTGCTGATCGCAGGCGCTGAGACGGTCCTCGTTGAAGGCAATTCAGTCCTCGAATATCTGCACCCGTCGTTAGCCCTGCTTGTCCTGGACCCGCGCAAATCTGATTTCAAGCCGTCCGCGCGCAAAGCGCTGAGTCAAATCGACGCTGTAGTCTTGCGCTCCGCCATTCATACCGCATATTGGCAGGGAATCAATCCGCAGCGGGTCGCCTCGATACCGAATTACCTGCAACCTTTCCACCGGCCTCTCAGAATCGGGCTGCGCTGCCTTATCCGGCGTTCCCTAGCGAGCTAAGATTCGTCTGCCGAATCATGTATGTCTTTTTGTGTTGACCAACCCACTATGCACCAGTGATAATTTGAAGCGAGCGTGTGTGTAAGTTCTTGCATTTGTAGCTCATTGTTGAATAGCACTTTATTGCGAGGCTGTGCGGCATACGTTCTGGGACTTGGCAGCATCTTATGTCAGGAGCTGTGTGCCCAGCAGATGAGCCTTGCGGCGATAGTCGTCTAAATGCGCGGGGCGGCGCATGACCCGTGGAGCGGCTCTTGTGTGTTTTCGTGCCTGCAGGCGGAAGCGTGGGGCGCAATCCCAGGATTCTTGTGATTTGGCGCGAGATTTCTGATTTGAAAGGTTGGAACTGAATGTCTGAAGGCATGCAAATGCCGGAAGCTCAAATACAGACTGCGACCGCAGTGAAGCGCGCTCGTATCCACGAGAGCGAGCTTGATTCGCGAGTTGCAGATGCCGTCGAGCGGAGTGTGCAGCATTTGCTTTCGCTGCAGGCTGCGGATGGCTACTGGTGGGGAGAACTGGAAGCCGACACGACGCTGGAGTCTGACCACATTTTGTTGCACTTCCTTCGCGGAGACATCAAGAACGACAAAGTTCGGATGCTGGCCAATTATCTCCGTAAAAAGCAGCTTCCGAATGGCGGCTGGAATATCTATCCCGACGGCCCAGCTGAGTTGAATACGAGCGTGAAAGCCTACTTTGCGTTGCGGCTCGCGGGCGACTCGGCGAGTTCCCATCATCTCGAGCGTGCGCGAAACGTAATCCACGAGTTGGGCGGATTGGAGTCCACGAATTCTTACGTTCGCTTTTATCTTGCCATGACCGGCGCGATTGGCTGGGACATGGTACCGGCGATTCCGCCAGAACTTTTGCTGCTGCCCAACTGGTTTTTCGTGAATTTGTACGACATGTCTTCGTGGACACGCGCGATTGTCGTGCCGCTGACGATCATTTATGCGCTGAAACCCGACTGGAAAGCCGGGCATATGCCAAACATTGACGAGCTCTTCGCGGATCCGAATAACAAGCGGAAGGCGCTCGCGTGGAGCCGGAAAGTCATATCCTGGCGCAATCTTTTTTTGGCTATCGATCGCGTCTTGAAGATTCATGAAGCGCTGCCCTGGAAGCCGTTTCGCCGCCGGGCTGTCGAGGAGGCCAAGCGCTGGCTGTTCGAGCATATCGAGCGCACCGAAGGCTTAGCGACAATTTTCCCCGCTATGGCGCATTCGGTTTACGCCATGCTCACGCTGGGTTATCCACCGGAAGATCCATTGATCATGCGCGAAATGGGCTGGATTTCGACGTTCGAAATCGAAGAGAACGATACACTGCGCATGCAGCCTTGCATTTCGCCCGTGTGGGATACCGCTATCGCGATGGTGTCGCTCGAAGAAGCGGGTCTCGACCCGGCTCATCCGTCGCTGCAAACCGCTTCGCAATGGCTGATCGATCATCAAATTTTGGGGCCGGGCGACTGGCAGGTGAAAAACAAAGATGCGCCGCCGGGCGGCTGGGCTTTCGAGTTTCGCAATGATTTTTACCCGGATGTCGACGATACAGCGTTCGTATTGATGGCGCTGCAGCCGGTGGAGCATCCTGAGCCTGTTCGATTTGAGCAGGCAGCGCGCCGCGGGATGACGTGGTTGCTCAGCATGCAAAACCGCGATGGGGGATGGGGCGCATTTGACCGCGACAACGATCATGTCCTGTTGACGCAGATTCCGTTTGCGGATCACAACGCCATGATCGATCCGTCGAGCGCCGACGTTGCGGCCCGCTCTATCGAGTGCTTGGCGAGATTCGGCTGGTCCGCTTCTCACCCCGCCATGCGGCGGGCATTCGCTTATCTTCAGCGCGAGCAAACGCCGGACGGCGCCTGGTATGGACGCTGGGGCTCGAATTATGTCTATGGAACAAGCGGCGTGCTGCGCGCACTTGAAGTTGCGGGATTGGGCGAGAGCATGGAAAGCCATCGCGGCATCGCGTGGCTGAAAAAAGTGCAGAACCCCGATGGCGGATTTGGCGAAACACCGCGTTCCTACGCCGACCCGTCGTTGAAGGGCCAAGGGCCGAGCACAGCATCGCAAACGGCGTGGGGACTAATCGGTCTGCTGGCCGTCGTCCCTCCGGATGATCCTGCTGTGCTGAAAGCTATGGCGTGGCTCATCGAACACCAGAATGCCGACGGTTCCTGGGATGAGGATGCGTTCACCGGCACGGGATTCCCGTGCGTGTTCTATCTCAAATACCATCTGTACAGGAATTCCTTCCCGCTCTATGCGCTGGCGCGTTATCGCAACATGCGAAGGGGCATGCAAAATAGTTTGAAGCCGTTTCAGTTCGACGCCAATGAATTCATTTATAGGAATGGACACGGGGGTAAACGATGAGGTTTCCGCTGAGCCTGACGGCGAACCTGACAAAATATCTGGCCGGAAAGGCCATCCGCGGCGAAAAGAAATTTCCGCTGGTCATGATGCTCGAGCCGCTGCACGCGTGCAATCTGACGTGCACGGGTTGCGGGCGCATCCGCGAATACAAGGGCACGATCAATGAAATGCTGACCGTCGAACAGTGCATCGCCGCGCTCGATGATTGCGGTGCGCCCATCGTTTCCATTTGCGGCGGGGAGCCTTTAATCTATCCGGAAATTGGCCGTCTGGTGAAGGAGATTTTGGCGCGCAAAAAGAACATCTATCTCTGCACGAATGGGATGTTCATTCGCAAGCGGCTGCAGGAATTCAAGCCGACGTCGCGTTTCTTCTTCAACGTCCACCTAGATGGCCTGGAGAAAACCCACGATCTTTGCGTCGAACGCGACGGCGTCTTCCGCGATGCCATTGAGGGGATCAAGGCCGCGAAAGCGGCGGGGTTCCTGGTCTGCTCGAACACGACGATTTACAAAGAGACGGACATCGAGGAAGTCGCCGAGCTTTTCGCCTTTCTACGCACGCTAGGCGTCGATGGCAATATGCTTTCTCCCGCGTACTCCTACGCCTCGGTCCAGACGAAGGATATTTTCATGTCGCGCGAAGACGTGCATGAAAAATTTCAGCGCGCCAGCAAGCTTCTGGAACAATTCAACGTCATCACGTCGCCGATTTATATGGAGTTCCTGCGCGGCGAACGCAACTTGATGTGCACGGCATGGGGCAATCCGACCTACAATCCGCGCGGATGGAAAGGCCCGTGCTATTTGATGACGGACGAGCACCACAAGACCTTCGGCGATCTGATCAACAACACGCCGTGGGAAAAATACGGCTACGGTCGCGACCCGCGTTGCGAAAATTGCATGGTGCAGTCCGGCTATGAGGCTTCCGCTGTGCTCGGCGGCAATCACAAGTTCGGCGATACGTGGAAAATGCTTCAGTGGCAGGTTTCCGGACGCCTCGGAGGCCGCAAAGGTGCGAATGCCAGTTCCAACGGCGCGCCGAAGCAAAACGGAAACGGGCACAAAACGAATAAAACTTCAACCGCTGTCCCTGCAGCGGGCGCGCAAGCCCGGGAAAAGGAAGAGGCCTTCCGCATTCTATGAAGACGTTGGTTACCGGCGCGACCGGGTTCGTGGGCTCCCACGTTGCCCGGCGGCTGGTCGCTTCTGGTGAAGCTGTTCGTGCGCTCGCGCGGAAGGGAAGCCGCCGTCAGGCGCTGGACGGAGTAGCCGTCGAGTGGGCCGAAGGTGACTTGCGCGACGAATCTTCGCTCGTTCGCGCTCTCGACGGGATTGATCGTGTGTACCACGTCGCCGCAGATTATCGCCTCTGGGCGCGCAATCCACAGGAAATTTACGAGAGCAACGTGACGGGAACGAAAAATCTTCTCGCGGCGGCTCTTCGCGCGCGAGTTCAGCGATTTGTTTATACGAGCACCGTCGCGACGATTGCCGTCCCTCGCGGCAATGCCGTGCCGGACGAAACGAATCGCGCGACGGTCGACGAGATGGTCGGAAACTACAAAAAGTCGAAATTGCTCGCGGAGCAGGAGGCGCTACGCGCCGCGCATGAAGGCTTGCCAGTCGTGATCGTCAATCCGACAACGCCGGTCGGGCCGGGGGACTGGAAGCCGACGCCGACAGGCAAGATTATTTTGGATTTTCTGCAGGGGAAGATGCCCGCCTATGTGGATACGGGCTTGAATTTCGCGCCTGTCGAAGATGTCGCCGAAGGCCATCTTCTGGCGGCTCAGAGAGGAAAAATCGGCGAGCGATATTTGCTTGGCGGACGCAATATGACGCTGAAGGAATTCCTCGATGCGCTCGCGAAGATCACGAACCTCGCCGCGCCAACGCGAAGGATTTCACACTCCATGGCGCTCTTCGCGGCCTATGCAGATGCAGCTTTTTCGCGCGTCTCCGGCCGTGAGCCGCGCATACCGATTGAAGGAGTGCGCATTGCGCGACATACGATGTTCATCAACGACTCGAAGGCGCGCAAGGAATTGGGCTATCAGCCCGGACCTGTAGAAGGAGCCCTCGAACGCGCTGTGGAGTGGTATGCTGGCAATAGGTATGTGAATCTTCCGGACCGTGCGCGGAGTGCGCGGGCTTCTGCTGCTTGAACATGGCCGTGAAAATCCTGATCACATTCGCACTGGAAACGGAATTCGCTCCTTGGCGGCGAGTGCGTTCGTTTGGCGGCGGCGCGGGAATGGCCTTCCCAGTTTACGAAAGCGCGATCGGTGATGCGGCGATGCGCGTTGTGCTGACAGGTGTTGGTCCCATGCACGCACAGAGAGTTGCTGCCGAAGCCTTGAAATGGAAGCCGGACATGTGCATCTCATCCGGCCTTGCGGGCGCTTTGCGATCGGACCTTGGCATCGGAGACGTTTTTTTCGCACGTAGCGTGAAAGAGTTGGAAAGTGGCCGGACAATAGGTTGCAGCCCAGAATTAGCGGCGGCTGCGCAGAAGCTTGGCGTCGGCCTTATGGAGCAATTGCTTTCGACTTCCAGCATGGTTCTCACGGCAGAAGGGAAGGCGCGGCTCGGCAGCATGGCGGAAGCGGTTGATATGGAGAGCTTCTCCGTTCTTGCGGAGGCCAACGCGCAAGGCGTTCCAGCGATCGCTGTTCGCGCGATCAGCGATTCGGCTGACGAAAATCTGCCGATGGATTTTCAATCTTTCTTGAATGAACGGGGCAGCTTGGATCGGTCAAAGGTGGCGCGAGCTCTTGCGCGCGCCCCTTACAAGTTGCCGGGCCTTGTTCGTCTCGGCCGAAATGCCAAACGGGCAGCAACAAGACTGGCGCAATTCTTGGACGTTTATGTGGCGGACATCACCAAGCATTCCGCTTCGCAAATGGAAATGGCCGAGGCGTATCACAAATGAGCTCCACGACCGCGCACATTGGGAGTGATTCGCGCGAAAATCGCGCAAACGGCAAGATGCTGGCCGGAGTCTATCGCGGCAAGGGCCGTGTCGTTTGCGAAGAAGTTCCAATTCCTGAAATCGGCGAGGGCGAAGTTCTTTTTCGCGTGGCCGCGTGCGGAATCTGCGGAACGGATATCAAGAAAATCGCGCACGGTTTTGCGGAGCCGCCGCAAATCTTTGGGCACGAGCTTGCTGGCACAGTGGTCGAAGTCGGGCGCGGCGTGCGCAAATTCAAGCCGGGCGATCGCGTGGTCAGCTTTCACCATGTTCCTTGCGAAAAGTGCTTTTACTGCGAACGCAAACTATTCTCGCAATGTTCGCAGTATAAGAAAGTGGGCCTAACGGCGGGCTTCACCCCGAATGGTGGCGGCTTTGGGCAATATGTTCGCGCCATGCCCTGGATTGTCGAGCGCGGCATGCTATTGCTTCCGGCGGACATCACATTTGAGGAAGCGACATTCATCGAGCCTGTCAATACCGCAGCCAAGGCGGTTTGGAAAGCGCATGTCGCAGAAGGCGAATTCGCTGTCGTCATCGGCCAGGGGCCCATCGGAATGCTCTTGACCGGCCTGTGCAAACTGAAAGGCGCGGAAATTGTTACTACGGATCCTTTGGCGGCGCGACGCGCTGCGAGCCTGACGCTCGGCGCAACGGCCAGCTTCGATCCATCATCAGATAGCATAGAGGCGGAAGTTCGCGAGCGCACGCACGGCAGAGGTGCCGACGTCGTCCTGCTGGCGGCGCCGCATCCGAAATTGGTTAGCGAAGCGCTCGCCATGGCTCGGCCCGGCGGTCGCGTCATGCTATTTGCTCATAACGACCCGGTGTTGCGTATCGAATTTCCTGCGGCGGCAGTTGGCATTGAAGAGAAGGAAATTCTCGGAAGTTATAGCGCATCAATTACCGAACAACAGGAGTATGCTGGGATAGTGTTCGAGCGGCGTATGCCGGTGGCCCAGTTGGTTTCCCACCGCTTCTCGACCGAGCGAATAGCGGACGCGCTGGAACTGGCGGGGCATCCGAAGGAAGATACTTTGAAAGTGGTGATCACGCATTCATGAAGACGGATTCCAATGGGGTAATGACAGCAGCGGTCCTCTATGGCCGCGAAGATCTGAAAGTCGAGCGCGTCGGCATTCCCGCGGTCGGCGAAGACGAAATTTTGGTGCGCGTACAGGTGGCGCTGACCTGCGGCACAGACCTTAAAGTTTGGAAACAGGGCTCGCATCCGCGCATGATTCATCCGCCAGCGATTTTTGGCCATGAGCTGGCTGGCATCGTGGAAGAAACCGGTTCGGCTGTTGC
>JASHRL010000241.1 GCA_030037355.1 Candidatus Acidiferrales bacterium
CCGTGCAGCGGTGGTTGGGCTCGTGGCGTCAACAATCCTGGCGTTTTTGATTCCGAAGGAATTCACGTCAACGGTGCGACTGATGCCACCGGATCAGAGCTCCGGACAGGGCGCTGCGATGCTTGCCGCTCTTTCGGGCCGCACTAGCGGAACATTGACGAGCATGGCCGAAAGTGCTCTTGGGCTCAAGACCTCAGGTGGCCTGTTCATTGGCGTTCTGAACAGTGACACCGTGGAAGACGACGTCATTCAAAAATTTCGGTTGCAGAAGCTTTACGACGATCGGTATTTGGAGGATGCGCGTAAGGAATTAGCAAAGAATACGGGGGTTTCCGAGGACACGAAGAGCGGAATCATCACAGTCTCGGTGACCGATCACGATGCAAAGCGCTGCGCAGCGATGGCGCAGGAGTACGTCAATGAGTTGAACTGGGTTGTGAACAACCTCAGTACATCCTCGGCCCACCGCGAGCGAGTTTTTCTCGATCAGCGTCTGGATCAAGTCAAAAACAATCTGGAAACAGACGAGAAACAATTCAGTCAGTTCGCCAGCCAAAAAGGCGCGATTGATATCGCAGAGCAAGGCAAAGCGATGGTGACAGCCGCGGCGACACTGCAAGGCCAGTTGATTGCAGCTCAATCGGAATTGGAAGGCTTGCGGCAAATTTACACTGACAATAACGTCCGCGTCCGCTCGCTTCAGGCTCGCGTCGATGACTTGCACAAAGCCCTCGACAGACTAGGAGGCAAGGGCTCGGATGAGAACAGTTCAGCTCAGCAATTTTATCCCTCGCTCCGTCAGCTCCCATTGCTTGGCGTGGAGTATGCGGACCTGCTGCGACGCACAAAAGTTCAAGAAGCCGTGTTTGAGGCGCTGACACAACAAGATGAACTTGCAAAAGTTGAAGAGGCGAAAGAGACGCCAACGGTAAAAGTGCTCGACCAACCCGAAATACCTGACGAGAAGTCATACCCGCCGCGAGCGGTGATCGCATTGTTTGGCCCTTTCCTGGCTCTGGCCTTAGGGAGCGCGTGGATTCTCAGCGGATCAGCATGGCAGGACGTCGACCCGACCGATCCGCGAAAGCGAATGGTGCAGCAGGTCTGGACCGACGTGCAAGCCAATCTGCCGTGGAATGTGCGGAATGGTTCGTCAGAGGGTGCCCGAAAGTTTTGGTTTCGTAATCGAACTGGCAAGAGCAGCGAACGCAGCTCGAACCAGTGAGAAGCGACGCTAGTTTGTCAGCAAATTATTGACGCTATGTGGGTTAGGTCACAAAAGCCCTGCGAAGTGACAGAGCGGAGCTACGCACAGATTCCGGAGAGCAACAAATTGCGCGCGGGTGGTGAGGGAATGACGAGTATTGATATTTCGAACGGCGTGATGGAGCCACGCTGGTACGTAGCCTACACGCGTTCGCGGCACGAAAAATCCGTGGCGCAGCAGCTTCGCCATAAAGAGATTGATACATTCCTTCCGCTTTACGGGACTGTCCGGCGTTGGAAAAATGGCGAACATCGCGTCGAACTCCCGCTTTTCCCTGGCTACGCGTTCGTTCGTATTCCTCTTTCGAATCGTCGGCGCGTTCTAGAGGTTCCGGGCGTGGTGCGGCTCGTTGGCTCTGACGGAATGCCAACACCTCTTGAAGATGGGGAAGTGGAAAGTCTGCGCTGCGCAATTTCCCGCGGAGTCAACGCTGCGCCACATCGATACTTGACCGTAGGGCGTCGTGTCCGAATCACCGCCGGCCCACTTACGGGCCGCGAGGGCATCTTGGTTCGGAGAAAGGGAGCCCTGCGCGTCGTGCTGTCGATTCATCTAATCCAACGGTCCATAGTCGCTGATCTCGACGTGCATTCGGTCGAACCTGTGTACGCTTCGCGGCTGCGTCATTCTGCTGGTAGTTCGATTTCCGCGGATGACGAA
Source organism: Candidatus Acidiferrales bacterium (assembly GCA_030037355.1). Taxonomy (GTDB): domain Bacteria; phylum Acidobacteriota; class Terriglobia; order Acidiferrales; family UBA7541; genus DAHUXN01. The sequence goes on from JASHRL010000241.1 coordinate 1,928, forward strand.
AGAGCCCTTGGTCACTTTGCTTTCAGGTCTTGAAAGGCGAAGGCTCAGTTCGAGAAATTCCAAGTTGCAAATAATCCTTACATGCAAGAGAGGCTGACGCTTGATGCAGGACGGTCTCAATGCCTGCAATTTCTTGCAGGATGGCAAGTATTTGATTTTGTGAGTTTCCCTTCGGGCTGTTCAACGCAGCGATTCCGGCCCTCAGAATAAGAATATTCTCCGCCGACACCGAACAATCTAAGGAAAAAAGAATGAGCACGGCTCAGGCACCAGCTCAAATTCCGGAACTGCCGGAACAGACGATCACGTTCACGGAAAAGATCCGCCGTAATGGCCACGCCAAGAACGGTGTGTCTCGCTGGTACGCTATTGGACCCGCAGTGCTTGATATCTTGCTGGTTGGAGCGGGCGGGTTGGTCGCCTATCTTCTTCGATTTTCCGGCTCGACAGCCTTTTCCACAGATTGGGTTTTTCTCGATCATTCTCTGAAACTTCCAAGTGCGCTGACGGGACTCTATCTTGGATTCTTACTGGTCTACGCGGCCCTGCTTGTCCTCCTTGCCTATGCGCAACAACTCTATGGATTTGACCCCGGCCGGTCCCCGCTCATGGAGAGTTTGCTCGTAGGGCGCGCGGTAATCTTCGCCACGGTAATTCTGACCGCATTTATCTACCTCTCGGGAATCAAGACGATCTCTCGAGTTGTTGTAGCGCTGGCGGCAGCGTTCAGCCTGCTCCTCCTTAGCGGTTGGCGATTTGGACGACAATTTTGGATACGCAGGAGGCTCGCGAGGGGAATCGGTCTTCAGCACGCGATCATTATTGGCGCAGGCAGAGCGGGGGCGATGCTGGCGGACTATCTGCACGCAAATCCAACTCTGGGGTACGACGTGCGAGGATTTCTCGATTTCCATCCGAATGGAAATTCACGAATTCTTGGAACCACAGAAGACCTTGCTCGCGTAGCAAGGCAACAGTTCATCGATGAGGTTTTCATCACGCTGCCGTCCGAACGCGAGATGGTTAAGCAGTTGGCGCTC
>JASHRL010000003.1 GCA_030037355.1 Candidatus Acidiferrales bacterium
CGCATCAATCGAGTGCTGGAAAATTCCGAGGACAAGATTACGAGCATCGTCGGCGACGCGGCGGAGATGACGCGGCTGGCGAGAGGGCAGGCGCAGAAAGTCGATCGCGTGGTTACCGAGGCGCTCGAACGGATGCGCGCACAGATTATTCGCGCCGACGTAATTATCACCGGCACATTGGAAGCGATTGAAGACGCGGGCCTGAAACTCAGACGATCCGTGCTCGGTCCGCTTCAGCAGGCCTCCGCAGTCCTAAGAGGCATCAAGACGGGGATTGATTTCATCCGTGGACAACGAGGGGCGCGCGTCGAACAGGAAAGACAAGACGAAGAGCTGTTTATCTAAGAAGCGAATTCCCAAGAAAACTGAAAATGAGCCCGCGCGATTCGAAGGACTATCGTGTGCGCGTGGAAAAGCGCGGAGGTTCAGCGAATCCAGCCCCCGCCCAAGACAAGATCTCCGGAATAAAAAACCGCAGCCTGGCCTGGAGTAATGGCGCGCTGCGCTTCGCGGAAGGTCACGCGGGCCGCGCCATCGGCGATCGCTTCGACGACGGCGAGCGCAGGCTCGTGGCGATGGCGAACCTTCACGCTGGCTTCGACTGGACCATTCGGACGAGCAGTTGAAATCCAGTTGACGTCGCGCACTTCGCATACCGACGTAAACAAATCATCGTCGCTTCCGACGATAAGGCGGTTATTGGCACGATCGAGCGCGACGACATACACGGGACGGCCGACCGCGAAGCCGAGGCCGCGGCGCTGGCCGACCGTGTAGCGATGCAATCCCTCGTGGCGGCCGATGACGGCGCCATCGGTCGTTACGATGTCACCCGCTTCGGCGTTCCATTCCCTGCCCTGTTCGCGCAAATAGCTTCCGATAAAACGGACATAATTTCCGGTAGGAACGAAGCAAATCTCCTGGCTCTCCGGTTTTGCAGCGACGGGAAGCTGCGTGCGGCGGGCGATTTCACGGACTTCGGCTTTGGTCAGCTCGCCGAGCGGAAAGCGCGAGCGGGAGAGCTGCTCCTGCGTGAGGCCGAAGAGAAAATAGGACTGGTCCTTGGAATCATCGGCGGCGCGCAACAGCTCATAGCGGCCGGAATCGGCATTCCAGCGAACGCGCGCATAATGGCCGGTGGCGAGGCGCTCGGCTCCGATTTGCCGCGCGGTGACAAGAAGCTGCTCGAATTTCACATGATTGTTGCAAAGCGTGCACGGAATGGGCGTGCGTCCCCCGAGATAATCATCGACAAAAGGACGAATGACGCTTTCCTCGAAGGCCTGCTCGAAATTGACGACGTAAAAAGGAAAGCCAAGGTGCTCGGCGACACGGCGGGCGTCGTAGACGTCGTCGAGCGAGCAGCAACGATGCGGCGCGGGGCCATCGCTCGAGGCGAGTTCGGGAAGACGGCGCTGATTCCAGAGTTGCATGGTGAGACCGACAATCGGCTCCGCAGACTCATGCAGAAGCGCAGCGACGGTGGAACTGTCGACGCCGCCGCTCATGGCGACGGCGGTGAGAACGGATTGTGCTGAAGCGGCCATTGGCCTTGTTTCGATAGAATATCAGATGAAGATTGATTCTGAGGAGGAAAGCCTGTGCGGCGCGTGGCTAATCGGCAGGAATGACCGTTTTGTGACGCGCGGCGGCGAGATCTCGGAGACGGTTCACGACGGCAGATGCGGCTTCGATGGCATAGTCAACATCCTCGCCAGTCGTGAAGCGGCCGAGACTGAAGCGAACCGTGGATTTGGCTTCATCCTGAGGCAGGCCGATGGCGAAAAGCACAGGCGAAGGCGTTATCGCGCCGGATGAACACGCCGAACCCGCGGAACACTGCACACCCTGCAAGTCGAACGAAATGACAAGAGACTCGCCGGCGGCGCAGAGAAACGAAATGTTTGACGTATTCGGTACGCGGCGGGCGCGATTGCCGTTGACGCGAGACTCGGGGACACGCGAGAGGATTCCGTCTTCGAAACGATTGCGAAGAGCCGTGATTCGCCCGGAATCCGATGCGAGATGTTCGCGCGCGATCTCCGCGGCTTTGCCGAGGCCGACGATGCCGGGAACGTTTTCTGTGCCCGGGCGACGATCGCGTTCGTGCGTCCCGCCAAAGAGCAGCGGTTCGAGAGGCGAGTTCTCACGAACATAAAGCGCGCCCGCGCCTTTCGGGCCGTAGATTTTGTGCGCGGCGAGCGCAAGAAAATCGCACTTGATTTCGTTCACATCGACAGGAATCTTACCAACTGCCTGCACCGCGTCGGTATGGAAGTACACATCGGCTTCGATGGCGATCTTACCGATTTCGGCGACGGGTTGAATCGTGCCGATTTCGTTGTTGGCGTACATGACGGTGATGAGAACCGTCTCGGGGCGAAGCGCGCGGCGAACATCTTGCGGATCGACGATGCCCTCTTTCGAAATGGGCAGCCACGTAACTTCGACTCCTTGCTTTTCGAGAGCCTGAACCGAATTGCGAACGGCGCTATGTTCGATGGGCGAACAGATAACGTGCTTTTTCTCACGGTGCATCGCGGCGACAACGCCGAGAATCGCGAGATTATCCGCTTCCGTGCCGCCGCTGGTGAAAACAATTTCGGAAGGCTTCGCGCCGATCAGCGCTGCCACCGATTGACGCGCCATTTCGACGCCGCCGCGCGCAGTTTGGCCGGCTGCATGGATCGAGCTGGCGTTGCCATACGTCTCTGTGAAAAAAGGAAGCATTGCTTTGATAACTTCGGGATCGACTGGAGTAGTGGCGTTGTAATCGAGATAGACGCGGCGCACGAATGAACCCTCTTATAGTGGCGGAGTCAGAATATCGTTTCGACGGAAACGGGTCAAGAAGACTGAAATCCCGCAGCGTTTGCGGGGGCGCGGCGAACCATTTGCCAACGACGTAAAGCGACCGCGGACCAAACGGCTTCGACTATGCCGAAAGGCCATGCTCCTTGCAGGAAGCCGTAAACCGAGGCAAGCAAGCACGCCGCGGCGAAGGCGAGAATGAACCACGGACTGCGATGCTCAAGGGTGTAGAAGACGAGCATCGCAGTCACGGCAAAAAGACCAAAGATTGTCAGTGCGCTCACGGCGTCTCCTTATATTTCGAGCATTTTGAGGCGTTGCGAGGAAAGCGCGAATTTATCACGATCATCGCGCACATTTGCAGGCAAAAGTTACAGCAGGAATGGTTTATACCTGCGGAGCGTCATGGTGGCGTTTTTCGGAAAGGTGCGCGGCCATGAAAAGGAAAGGCAGGAAAACGAGAAGCGGAGCGTAAAACTCGAGCAGAGTACTCAGATACCATTCCTCCGGATGCAGAAACAAGGCGTAGGCGGCCACGGCCATTCCTGCCCAGCCAAACACTTTGGATTTTTCGGCGAGAAGCGAATACAGACTGGCGAGAACGCCGACGGTGAACGCAATGTAGCAGAAGGCAGTGATGCCCTCCATGGCCAACTGGAAGGATTGTTCACGTTCACTGATAAATACGCATAGCGGCCAGACCACAGCAGCGAAAACAATCGGGGCGAGGCTCGCAACGCCGATCGGCGAATCGCTCAGCCGGAGCGAACGCCACGCGGTCCGCGAAGATTCCTCAACGATTTGACTCATCGACGATATTTTATGACTATTTCCTGGCGCAGAGCCTGGAATTTCGATACGGCTTATCGCAAGTGAAGACGGCGGCCGGCTGCGTCAGGAAGCAGTCGCAGGAAGAAGACGAGGTATGAGATATCGCGCCGCACTTATCGTTTTGTTGCTCCTGGCCTGCGGCAAGCCGCTTTTCGCGGGGCCGCCGTTCCAAACCGATGATCCCGAGCCCGTGGATTTTCGCCATTACGAATTTTACACATTTGGGTCCATCGACGGCACGGGCGTGGAGATGGATACGGTCGGGCCAGCGGTCGAATTTAATTGGGGAATTTTTCCGAACACGCAATTTCACGTCATCATTCCCGCAGCTTCGGTTATGCCCTCAAACAACATAAATTACCTGCCGTCTGGCGCTGGCCCCACGGCATTTGGGATGGGGGATATCGAAATCGGCGTGAAATACCGATACGTCAGCGAAACAAAGTACCGGCCGATGATCGGCACGTTCACGATGATCGAAGTGCCGACCGGAAATTACAACCTTGGCCTCGGCGTGGGAAAAGTTTGGTGGAAACTGCCGGTGTGGGTGCAAAAAAGTTTCGGGCCCTGGACGACTTACGGCGGCGTGGGAGAGGAAATTGTGCCGCAGACTGGCTACAAGAACTTTACGTATGGCGGCTGGCTCGTGCAGCGCGATATCGGCAAGAAGTGGACGCTGGGCACGGAAGTCTTCTCCCATGGCGCGGAGGGCTCCGCTGCGCCACAACTCCGAGCGACGACGCTCGTCGATTTTGGCGGTTACTACTACTTTAAGAATCCGGGATTTCAACTGCTGTTTTGCTATGGGCATGAAGTCGCTGGACAGCCGGAGACGTACGCGTACCTGGGACTTTACTGGACCTGGGGGAATTCCAAAGAAGACAAGAAGAGCGCGTTGAACCGTGCGCGATTGGCCGGCCTGCCAGGAATGATGTGAATGAAGGCCGTGACTCGCCCGAGAGTTACTTGAGATCGCAGAGCAAGAATAGCTCCCTCATTTATCGTGGCCACATGCGATTTCTGCACAGGAAACGCCTGCGTGGAGGCGCATTGCCATGCGCTTTTGTCTCTGCCAGACTCATAGGGAATCTGAGTCATTTCTCAAGAGTGGACCGCGCTTAGAGGTTCCGTAGCGGCCAGGAGAATCACTTGACGCGCACCGCCATTACGCTGACAACAGATTTTGGGTCCGCGGACCATCTTGTCGGGACAATGAAAGGCGTCATTCTGAACATCAACCCCGACATCGAAATTGTGGACATCACGCACAGCGTTCTGCCCTACGATTTGCTCGATGGCGCGCTGGCGATTGGACAGGCGTACAAGTATTTTCCGCCAAGAACGGTGCATGTGGTTGTGGTTGACCCCGGCGTTGGCACGGATCGCCGGCCGCTGCTGGTGAGCGCGGGAACGCAATATTTTGTGGCGCCGGACAATGGCGTGCTTTCGATGATCTATGCGCAGGAGGAATCCGTGACCGTGCGGCATGTCAGCGCAGAGCACTATTTTCTGCAGCCGATGAGCACGACATTTCATGGACGCGACGTCTTCGCGCCCGTAGCGGGGTGGTTGTCGAAAAACTGGCAAACGCAATCGTTTGGCGAAGAGGTGACAGATTTTGTGCGTTTCGCGTTGCCCAAGCCAAAGCCAGCCGGCAGTGGCGTTAAGGGCGTCGTTTTGCGTGCCGACAATTTCGGCAATTTGCTGACGAACTTTTCCGCCGAGGATCTGCCGCAAGTCCTCGCCGGCTCGAAATTCAAGATGCGCGTCGGAAATGCGGAAATCTCCAAGTTTGCGCAGACATTTGGAAACGGCGCGCCGAATGAACCGATGCTAATCCTCGGATCCAGCGGATTTTTCGAAATTGCGGTGAATCGTGGAAATGCCGCGAAACTGCTGGGTGCGAATCGCGGCGCGGAAGTCACCGTCGAATTCGCTTAGCGCGCCAAATCGGTAACAACCAGATACGCACGCGTACGCGGGTCCATCCAGTCGCGCAGGGCGTCTCCCAGCAAATTGAAAGCGAGCACAGCGACCATTACAGCGAGCGCCGGAAAAACGACCATGTGCGGCGCGTCGAACAAATGCGCGCGCGCGTCGTTGAGCATCGCGCCCCAGCTCGACATGGGCGCGAGAACACCGAGGCCGAGAAAGCTGAGCGTCGACTCCGCAAGAATCGCACCGGCAAGCGCAATGGTTCCCTGCACGAGCACAGGCTGAATGATATTGGGAAGCAAGTGGCGATAAAGAATCCGCAAATGCGAAGCGCCGAGCGACCGGGCGGCGGCAACGTAATCCATCTCCTTCGCTTGCAAGACCTGCGCCCGAGCCAGGCGCGCATAACCAGCCCAGCCGGTGATCATCAGCGCGATGATGACGTTCCCGAGGCCGGGGCCTAAAAATGCGGCGAAGGCGATGGCCAGCAGGATCCCCGGGAACGAAAGAAACGCATTGATGAGGATGATGTTCACAAAGCTGTCAAACCATCCGCCGAAGTAGCCCGCGACGGAGCCGAGAATCAGTCCGATGATTCCCGCGCCAAAAACGACAGAAACGCTGACCGACATGGAGACGCGCGCCCCATAAATCACGCGAGAGAGTACATCGCGGCCCAGTTCATCCGTGCCCATCCAGTGCGCGGCGCTCGGCGGTTCGAGGCGCGCGGGAAGGTTCTGCGAATTGGGATTGTAGGGCGCGAGCCACGGCGCGCCGAGTGCCAGGACGATGAGAATCACGCAGAGAGCAAAGCCGACCGAGCCCGGGAGACTGTGACGGAGAAATTCGCGCAGGGCTTTCATTGCAGGCGCACCCGCGGATCAGCAAATGCGTAGACGAAATCGGTGAGGAGATTCACAAGCACGTAAGAAACGGCGATGACCAGGATGCAGCCCTGCAAAAGCGGATAGTCTCGCGCCTCGATGGCCTGCACGGCGAGGCGGCCGATACCCGGCCAGGAAAAAATCGTCTCGGTAACGATTGTACCGGCAAGCAAAGTACCGAATTGCAGGCCAAGAATCGTTAGTATGGGAATCAAAGCGTTGCGAAAGGCGTGACGCAACAGGACTGCGCGTTCGGTGAGCCCCTTGGCGCGCGCCGTGCGAACGTAATCGCTGCCAAGCTGCTCGAGGACGGATATGCGCACCATGCGCGTGAGAATCGCGGCAAGCGCAGCGCCAAGTGTCACTGCAGGCAAAATGAGATGTGAAAACCCGCCACGCCCGCTCACGGGCAGCCAGCCGATTAAGACAGAGAAAACCAGAATCAGCAGAGGCCCAAGCGCGAAATTCGGAATCGAGAGGCCGAGCAAGGTGAAAAAACCGATGGCGTGGTCCGTAGATGTCGCGCGGTGCTGCGCTGCGACGATGCCAGCCGGAATTCCGATGGCGCAGCAGACGATGAGAGCGGCGAGCGCAAGCTCAAGCGTAGCAGGATAGTGTTCGAGCACGACGTGAAGGACAGGCTGCTGAAACCGAAAAGATTCTCCGAGATGGCCGCGGACGACACCGGAAAGGTAATGTCCATATTGCACGGGCAAAGACTGGTCGAGGCCAAGTGCATGGCGCAATTGATACAAGTCGGAAGCCGTCGCTCCTTCTCCGAGCATCTGCTGTACGGGATCGCCAGGAACAATGTGGGCGAGAAGAAAGACCATGGTGAGGATCAACCACAGAGCCGGAAGCGAATAAGCGAGCCGGAGAGATATGTAGCGGGCCATTTGGCTACCTGCTCACCGGCTTTTCTCGCCGCGGACGACCAGAGAACGGGGCCTTCCCAGCTCTTTCGCTCGATTGCGATGCTGAAGAGCTTGTCCTTTCGCCGCGGGCATTTTGCCCTTCGCTTTTTTCCGAAGCTGCCGTGCCATCTGAATCATTCAAATGTTTGACCTTTACGCGAGCGATGCGGCGCCCTTCCACTTCCATGATCGTGAAGCGATAACCGTGATCTTCGAAGCTTTCCCCGCCCCGCGGAAGAAAACCGAGATGCGTGAGAACAAAGCCGGCGAGCGTTTCATAAGAGGGATCATCGGGTAATTCGATGTGGAACTGATCCTGGAGATCGCGAATTTTCAGCGAGGCGTCGAAAATCATGGAACCGTCGGGGAGAGGAAGCGGATGCTCAACGACGTCAAATTCATCATGAATTTCGCCGACCATTTGCTCAAGGATGTCTTCCAACGTGACAAGACCTAGAATCGTGCCGAATTCGTCGACCGCCATAGCGAGGCCAGTGCGATGCGAGCGGAATTCGAGAAGCAGCTCGATGGCCAGCTTCGTTTCGGGGACGATGAGCACGCTGCGCACAAAGTTCTTCAAGTGAAATTCCGCTGCCGGATGCTCTTCCTCCGGATGGCGAGCGCGATCGAGCAGGACCCAGAAGAGATCCTTCACGTGCACGAACCCGATGACGTGGTCGAGTGTGCCCTCGTACACAGGGATTCGCGAGCGCTGCGTGACTGCGAACATTTTCATTGCGTCTTCGAGCGTGGCATTGACCGGCAGCGCGTGGATATCGGGCCTGGGCACCATGATTTCACGCACCTGAACATTGCCAAGGCTCATAGCGCGTTGAATGAATCGCTCCTCGACGGGTTCGAGAACGCCGCGCTCGCCAGCCTGCTCGACGAGGATGCGGAGTTCTTCGGCGGAGCGCACCGCGGCATGCGTTTGCGGCATTTTCACGCCGAGGGCGCGGACGAATCGGCTGGCGATGCCATTCAACAGGAGGATCGCCCAGCGAAATGCTCGCAAGAACCAACGGAAGGGCCGAGCGACGAGCAGTGCGACGCGTTCCGCGTGCGCCAGGCTGAGGCTCTTGGGGACAAGCTCACCCAAGACGACCTGCAAAATAGTCAAAAGAACAAAGGCGAAGAAAAGTGCAACAACATTCTCAACCGGCAAAGCATAGCGCCCCGGGACACCGCGAACGAATGGGCCGAGAAAAGCGGCAAGTGCGAGTTCGCCGAGATAACCCAGTGCGAGGCTTGTGAGCGTGATGCCAACCTGCACGCCGGAGATGACCGTGGCCATATCGGCGATTAAAGACTCGACGACGCGCGCCCGTGCGTTCCCCTGCTCAATCAACTGGCGAATCCGCGAATGGCGAACTGCGACAAGAGAGAACTCGACCGCCGCGAAGAACGCGTTAATGGCAATCAAAACCAAAATGCCAAATAAGCGAACGGCGATCATTGCGTGCCGCCTGCTGTGCCTTGAACATCTTTGGGAAGCGCAGCCATGCCTTTGCTGATTGTAGCAAGATGCCTAGCGGGCGGCAGGGATTCGCGTGAAAGTTTGCGGGAAGCGCCAAGATGCCCTCTTGCGCGGAAAGCATTGGTGGAGGTTGGCGTCGTGGGATAGAATGCACTTCTGCGCGAAAGTCGCGCGTGACAGGCCGTATGAAGGATCAAGAATCCTAACGCAAAGATTGAGAACCATGAGCCCTACGCCGAACAAGATAGTCGAGCCTCCGAAGAAGGGCGAGTTTGAAAAGTCGCTGACACGGCTAGAGGAAGTCGTGAAGCGGCTGGAAAGCCCGGAGCTGTCGCTCGACGAGGCGATGAAGCTATTTGAAGAGGGCGTGAAGCTGTCGCGCGATTGCCAAAAGCAACTCGAAGAAGCGGAAGGCCGCGTGGAAATCCTGCTCAAGAAAGCCGATGGGAAAATGCATGCGGAGCCATTCGCGAGCGACGACGAGGACTCGCAAGCGACGCGCTGATGACGCGGGCAAGGCCGTGATTTCGCATTTTTCGCTGACTCCATGACACAACCCGCATTTTTCAACGAAGACCAAGCCATAATCGAAAAAGCGCTTGAAAATCTGCTGCCGGTGGAGACCACGATGCCTGCGACAATTCACCAGGCAATGCGTTACAGCGTCTTCGCTGGCGGAAAGCGAATCCGGCCGATCCTGTGTTATGAAGCGGCGCGCTTGTTTTCCGAGAACCTCGATGCGGCGGTGACGTGCGGATGTGCTCTGGAGTTCATCCACACGTATTCGCTGATTCACGATGACCTACCGCCCCTCGACAACGATGATTTGCGGCGTGGGAAGCCCACGTGCCACAAGAAATTTGGAGTGGCAATGGCGATACTGGCAGGCGATGGTCTTCTGACGCTGGCGTTCGAGACGCTATCAAAAGCAAATGTGGATGCTCAGCGGCGAGTGCGAATCATCGCTGAAATCAGCGCCGCAGCAGGAACGGTCAACGGAATGGTTGGAGGCCAGGTGGCGGATGTGGAAGCCGAGGGAAAGCCAGTGGATCCAGCAGGACTCGAATATATTCACCGCTCGAAAACTGCTGCGCTGATTCGCGCATCCACGGTCGCCGGAGCTCTTGCAGGCGGTGCGCGCGACGAGGACGTCGAGAGGTTGCGAAGATTTGGCGAAGCGCTCGGATGGGAATTTCAAGTTGTAGACGACATTCTTGATGTTGAAGAATCCTCTAGTGCATTGGGAAAGACTGCGGGCAAAGATCAGGCGCAGAAAAAAGCCACATATCCCTCCGTATTCGGAATTGAAAAGTCGCGCGCGTTCGCCCAGGAGCTTGCGGCGAGAGCCGAGCGCGAGCTTGCTTGCTACGGTGAGCGCGGGCAGCGGCTGCGCGGAATCGCGGAGTTTCTGATTGCGCGCCGAGCGTAACAGTTCGCTTCAACTTCTTTTCGTGTTGTAGATTTATCTGCGTCAGATTCCGTTTTGATGCTTTGCAGATGTTTTGCTATCTTGCTGGGATGCCCGCTCCAAAGACGCTCGAGCTCGCGCTACTGACCGCCGCAGTACTTGGTTTCCGCCATGGATTCGACTACGACCACATCGCAGCGATCTCGGATATTACCAATATGGAGGCCGACCGGGCGCGAGCGATGCGCATGGGATTGCTTTACGTTCTGGGGCACGCCGCAATGGTTGCCGCGCTTGGCTGTATCGTCATTTTCTATCAAGCCTCGCTGCCTGCGGTGATCGACAATTGGGCTGAGCGCGCCGTGGGGCTGACGCTGGTGATTCTTGGCATCTACGTTTTGGGAATGATGTTTCGCGGGACAGGAAAAGCCGCGCCGAAATCGCGAATCACGATTTTGATTCATGCGTTCCGATGGCTGGGCTGGAGGCTGCGACGAATTTTCCGTGGCGATGCGGCGCAGAAGCCCGAGGCGATCAACTGGAGCTACACGAAAAAATCCGTATTTTTTATCGGCATGATTCACGGGCTCGGCGCCGAAACGCCCAGCCAGTTGTTGATTTTCTTGCTTGCAGCGAACCTCGGTGGATTCGAACGCGGATTGATTGGTCTGGGAATGTTCCTAGCCGGTTTGGTTCTGATGAACACTTTGATGACCATGACGGCAATCGGAATCTTCAGTGCAAGCGCAACGCGGCACAAACTGATGAATCTTGCGACGTTGCTGACGGCGACATACAGTCTCGTCGTCGGCGCGATCTTTCTGTTCGGCTCCGCGGCGATTTTGCCTCCGCTGGGTGGCGGATAACCGCCCGCCGGCTCCCTTCAGGAGCGAGCCTTTGTCCAATTCAAAAAATACAAAGAAACGCATAGACCTGGCGCTTGTGCAACGGGGGCTCGCCGATTCCCGCCACCGCGCTCAGGCGATGATCATCGCCGGAGAGGTGCGAGTCGACGATCGGCCCGTGGAAAAGGCGAGTGAGACGATTGCGGAGGACGCGAAAATCGAAATCTTCGGGCGCAGCTCCAAGTATGCCAGCCGAGGAGGATTCAAACTGGAAGGGGCACTCGAAGATTTTGGCATAAGCGTTGAAGGCTTGACATGCGCCGACCTCGGCTCTTCCAACGGAGGCTTTACGGACTGCTTGTTGCAGCGCGGCGCGAAACGCGTCTACGCAGTCGATGTCAATACAAAGCAGCTTGATTGGAAACTCCAACACGACCAGCGGGTGCGGCCCATCGAGAAAAACGCGCGCTATTTGAAATTCAGTGACCTCGGCGAGGCCGTGGAATTCGTGGCGATAGACGTGTCGTTCATTTCTGTGGCCAAGCTGATGGATGCAGCTGTGTCGATTGCAAAGCCAGGCGGAGTTTTCTTGATTCTCATCAAGCCGCAATTCGAACTGGAAAAGAAACTTGTGGGCAAGGGCGGGATTGTGCGCGACGCAGCCTTACGGGAACAGGCGATCGTCAGGGTAAGTGCCGCGGCCGAGCGTGTCGGGCTGAAAACCCTCGGGGTGCGGCCCAGCCGCGTTACTGGTGCGGAAGGCAACCAGGAATATTTCCTCCACGCGAAGCGTCCCGATTAGAATAGAATTCTCGAAATTCGAGAGCAGACTGGTCTCTCGACGCTAATTCCGTGTGAGTCAGGGAGCGTCCGCCATTCGCAAGCCAAAGCCAAGTCCTGTGCGACCTCGTGCCGCTGCAAAATCCGGAGGCGACGCAGATGAGCTCGCAATGGCGTCGCAGGGCGGCGTGCGGCGAGGGTCCGTCAAGAGCGTCGGCATTTTCTGCAAGCCAAGGAAAGATGAAATCTGTAGCGTTTTGCCGCGAATGCTGGAGTGGCTGCGGCAACGCAATGTGAAAATCTATTTCGATGCTGTTTCTGCCTCGTGCTTCAAACCTGCAGCGAAAGAATCCACGCCCGAAGAGATGGCGCCGAATATCGATTTGCTGATCGTTCTCGGTGGCGACGGCACGCTTCTGGGCGCGGCACGGCGATTCGCGGAATGCGAAGCTCCGATTCTGGCCATCAACCTCGGCGGCATGGGGTTTATGACCAGCGTGACGCTCGACGAAGCATTTCCTCTTCTTGAGGACGTGCTCGCAGGCCGCCATCGCCTGAGTCCGCGCATGATGCTGAGAGCAGAACTGCTGCGCGATGGCAAAGTCCTTCAGGAACAGCAGGCGCTGAACGACGCTGTCGTCGCCAAAACCGCGCTTTCGCGCATTCTCGATTTCGATTTGTCGGTAAACGGCGAATTTCTTGGCCACTATCGTGCCGATGGACTGATCGTATCCACGCCTACGGGCTCCACTGCATATTCTCTCGCCGCTGGCGGCCCCATCCTGTATCCCGTGCTGCAGGCATTTGTGCTTACGCCGATTTGCCCGCACATGCTGACGAACCGGCCCCTGGTTCTGCCGGACAGCGTGCGCCTCGAACTGGACTTCAGCGCGCTCGAAGAGCAGGCATACCTCACGCTCGACGGGCAAATCGGCTATGAGCTCAAGCGCGGCGATCACATTGCGATTTCGAAGTCGCCGCACCGCGTTCTGCTGGTGAGGCCGCAGGAACAAACATATTACAAAGTGCTGCGCAATAAGCTGCGCTGGGGCCAGCGATAATTGGCGCGCTCCCTTCGCGGAGCAGCAGCAAAGAATATGGGAGGAAGAATGAAGAGCGGAATTTTGTCCTGCGTCGTCTTCGCTGTGTTCCTGACGGCTACGACCGGCTCTGCGCAAACGAGAAAAAGCGTCATTCACCGGCCCGTACGCGCCCGCGCAAATAGCGCATCGGTGTATCCGATCCATGAAGGCTACGTGGACGCGCACGGCGTGATGATCTACTACGAAATCATCGGCCGCGGCGCGCCTCTGATGGTTCTCCACGGTGGACCGGGCGCATCGCACGATTATTTCCTCCCTTACTTGCTTCCACTGGCTCGGCACAACGAACTTGTGTTCATCGACGAGCGTGGCTCGGGCCGTTCGCAGAAGCTTGGCGATCCCGCTGGCTACACCGTGGATAACATGGTCGAAGATGTCGAGGATGTGCGCGAAGCGCTAGACCTGGGAAAAATCACGCTGCTGGGTCATTCCGCGGGAGGCGTTCTCGCGCAAGCGTACGCGCTGAAATATCAGAAATACCTGACGCATTTGATTCTTTGCAGCACTTTTCCGAGCACGAAACAGATGAATGAAGTGCTGGCGCGCATCAAGGAAAACATGTCGCCAGAGCTGCGCGATAAGATCGACGGCATGGAGAAGGCTGGGCTTTTTGGCCACGGGCAACCCTACCAGCAAAACCGCTATACGGACGAATACATGATCGCTGCATGGGGCGAAGGCTATTTTCCGTACCTCTACCAGAATCATCCGGACCCCAATTACGATCCGGTAGCGAACGGTGTGATGTCCTGGGACCTCTACCGCGAAATGTGGGGTTCGGACGGCGAATTCGTCATCAACGGAAATTTGAAATCCGTGGAATACGTCGACGAACTGCCGACAATCAAAGTGCCAACCTTGATCGTCGCAGGCGACCACGACGAATGCGATCCATCGCTCTCGAAGGAAATGCACGATAAGATTGCGGGCTCGCGGTTGGTGATTCTCCCAAAAAGTGGCCACATGACATTCGTTGACCAGCCGGATCTGTTCATCGGCGCAGTAGATAGTTTCTTGCATCCCGGCGAGCGATAGACGCAGCAGGATTGCGCGCTCAGAGGAAGCGCTCGCCGCGAACCAAATCGGCGTGTGATTCGCGGCGACGAATGAGGCTGAAGCGCCTTCCGTCGACCAGAACCTCAGCGGCGCGGCGGCGTGAATTGTAATTCGACGATTCCGCAGCGCCATAGGCGCCTACAACCCAAATCACCAGAAGATCTCCGGCACGAACTCCCGTCATAGGCCAGTCACGCAGAAAAAAGTCGCCGGTTTCGCATACCGGACCGACGATATCCACGCGCGACATTTCCGCATTGGTTCGCTGGCGCATGACGGGCGTGATGGGATGCACTGCATTGTACAGTGCGGGACGAATCAGGTCGTTCATAGCAGCGTCGACGATAACAAAAGTCTTCCCGTGCGTCCGTTTGGTATAAAGCACTCGCGTCAATAGCACGCCCGCCGAGCCAATCAGAGCGCGCCCCGGCTCGAGCAGGAGATGGCACCCTAGCTTTCGCACCGGCGCTGCGAGGCTCGCGGCATATTCGTGGAATGAAGGGGGATTTTCGGCCGTATAGCGGATTCCCAGGCCACCGCCGATATCCAAATAGCGCAGTGCAATTCCCTGCCGCGACAGATCACGAAAGTAATTCGCGAGACGGCCAGCAAACGTACGAAACGGCGCGACACGCGTAATCTGCGAACCAATGTGGCCGCTGATGCCTTTCCATTCCAGCCACAGGGATTGCTTGTGACGGAGGTAGAGTCTCCGGGCCTCCGGCCAGTCGATGCCGAATTTATGGCGGTGATCGCCAGTCGCGATATGCGGATGACCACCTGCGCCGACATCGGGATTAACGCGAATCGCAGCCGGAGCCAGAACACGCAAGCGTGACGCTTCGCTTGCCAGAGCTTCCAACTCCTCTTCCGACTCGATATTGAAAAGCAGAATCCTTGCCCGCAGCGCTTCGCGAATTTCTTCTCGCGTCTTGCCCACGCCTGAAAAAACGATGCGCCGACCCGGCACGCCGGCGCGCTGAAGGCGGAACAATTCGCCACCGGACACGATATCGAAACTGCTGCCCAAGCGCGCAAAGGCGTCGAGCACAGCCAAATTCGAATTTGCTTTCACGGCATAGCATA
>JASHRL010000242.1 GCA_030037355.1 Candidatus Acidiferrales bacterium
ATCAGCCCGTTCTTTTCGGTTTGCGCGCGGAGGATCTGAAAGATCAACTCCTGCTTGCGCATTCCGCCCGCGCCGGGGATATTCAGCTCCTTGGCGATTTTCGCCAGGTCGGTGATATTGCGGTCTTTCAGTTCTGCAAGACTGATGCTCATAAAATTCTTTCCTTCAATGTGATTTATTGGATTTCTGACTTCTCATTCCTAGTTTTCAACCTGAGGATTCTCCGGCGCGAGCGCACTGGGGATATTCCTCGGGCAGGTAATCGCTACAAGTGGCCGGCAACTTCCCCCTCCGGCCTAAACTCGTCTTCCAGTTTCGCGGGAAACCGAATGCCCGAAACCATTACAACGGACTGCGTTCATTTTCGCGGCAGATTAACGAAGCGATTCTGCTGTCGAGTAATTTAAAACTTTCCTAGTTCGCGAACTCGCTGTCTTGCGATGCGCCAGCTTCAAATTCTGACGCTACTTCGGGAACCGGCGCCGGGGTAATCGCGGGCAAAGGCCGCTCGAGCGCAAAGCGCAAGACTTCGTCCATCGTGTCCACCAGCTTCACGGAAAGCTGCGCTTGAATCTCGGCGGGGACATCGGCGAGGTCCTTTTCATTATCCCTCGGCAGAATCACCGTGCGCAAGCCCAGCCGGTGAGCAGCCATCAATTTTTCTTTGACGCCCCCGATGGGCAGCACTTTGCCGCGCAATGTGATTTCGCCGGTCATGGCCACGTCGCAGCGCACCGGAATGCGCGTCAGCGCGCTCACGATAGATGTGCATAGCGTGATGCCCGCCGAAGGGCCATCTTTCGGGATTGCCCCTTCGGGGACATGCACGTGAATATCGAGATGGCGGTAAAAGTCCTTTGGCAGGCCAAAAAACTGGCTGCGGGAACGAACATAGCTCATCGCCGCTTGCGCTGACTCTTGCATGACATCGCCCAGCTTTCCGGTCAGCGTCAGCCGGCCTTTGCCTTGCATCAACGTGGCTTCCGTGCTCAGTACCTGTCCGCCAACTTCGGTCCACGCCAGGCCAACGGCCAGCCCGATTTCATTTTTCTTCTCTGCCCAGATGTCGCGATATTTCAGAATTCCCAGATAGTCAGAAACATTCGCAGGCGTGATATCGGCTCTTGCCGATTTGCCCTCGGCGACGAGTTTGCGTGCGACCTTGCGGCAGATGTTGGCGACTTCGCGCTCCAGATTGCGAACACCCGCTTCGTGAGTGTAATGGCGGATGATGTGCAGCAAGCCTTCATCGGTGAAGCTGAGATTTTCTTCGGCGATACCGTTGGCTTCGCGCTGCTTCGGGACCAGGAATCGCTTGGCAATCTGCAATTTTTCCTGCTCGGTATAACCAGGCAAGCGCAGGACTTCCATGCGATCTTGCAGTGGCTGCGGAATCGTATGTAGAACGTTCGCCGTGCACACGAACATCACTTTCGAGAGGTCATATTCGACGTCAAGGTAATGGTCAGTGAATGCGTGGTTCAATTCCGGATCTAGCACTTCCATCAGCGCCGCGGATGGATCGCCGCGAAAATCCATGGACATCTTGTCGACTTCGTCGAGAACAAACACGGGATTGACGGTTCCCGCTTTGCGCATCATCTGGATAATTTGGCCGGGAAGAGCGCCGATATACGTGCGGCGATGGCCGCGAATTTCAGCTTCGTCACGCACGCCACCGAGCGACACGCGAACAAATTTTCGCCCCGTCGCCTTCCCAATCGACATCGCCAGCGAAGTCTTGCCCACGCCCGGAGGTCCCACAAAGCAGAGAATCGAGCCTTTCGGATTCTTGACCAACTGCCGCACGGCGAGAAATTCCAGGATGCGTTCTTTGATCTTCTCCAAGCCATAATGATCTTCGTTCAGGATTTGTTCGGCGCGCTTGATGTCGCGAATTTCCTTGGAGCGCTTCTTCCACGGCACAGCGAGCATCCAGTCGAGATAATTCCGCGAAACGGTCGACTCCGCCGACATCGGCGGCATCATTTCGAGCCGCTTCATTTCCTGCATGGCCTTTTCTTGCACTTCTTTGGGCATGCCGGAAGTTTCGATCTTTTTCTTGAGCTGATCGAGTTCGCCCGCTTCGCCTCGCCCTAATTCTTTCTGAATGGCCTTCAGCTTCTCGTTGAGGTAGTACTCTTTTTGAGCGCGCTCCATCTGGCGTTTCACGCGCGTATTGATGCTGCGATCGACGTTCAGCTTCTCGGTTTCCGCGTCGAGAATCTCCGCGATGCGATTCAAGCGTTCGAGGGGATCGAAAATCTCCAGCAGTTCCTGTTTTTCTTCGATAGGAATCTGCAGGTTGGCGGCGATCGCATCGGCGAGCTTGGCCGGGTCGTCAACGCGAACCGCGGCGATCATTGTGTCGTAGTTCAGCGATTGCGAGAGTTTCACATACTGCTCAAAAAGGCCCGTGACGCGACTGGCCGTCTGCTCCAGTTGCGGACTCGGCTCTGCTTTCGAAGGAATAATGCGAATCGAAGCACGGAAAAAGCCTTCGTCATTCGTAATCTGCACGACCTTCGCGCGTTCCGCTCCCTCGACCAGCACTTTGATATTGCCGTCGGGCAGCTTGACGCTCTGCACGATATTGGCGAGCGTGCCGACCTGGTAGATCTCATCCGGCCGCGGATCGTCCACCGATGCATCGTGCTGCGTAGCCAGAAAAATCTTCTTTTCGCCCGCCAGCGCTTCTTCCAGCGCGCGCACCGAAGCTTCGCGCCCCACGATGAACGGGTTCATCATCTGCGGGAAAATCACCAGCTCCCGCACGGGCATCATTGGCACGCGCTTCACTTCGAGTTTTTCCCGGTTAAACATGGAATTTTCGGATTCTTTGGCCAATGACTAGCCCGCCTTTTCGAGCAAGCTCCAATTAATCTCCCGGCTCTTGACCATTTCCGCGGTCACAATGAAGTCGCGCAGTTTTCGCTGAGAGGGGAGGTGGTACATCAGATCGAGCATGAGATCTTCCAATATCATCCGCAGGCCGCGCGCCCCCACTTTGCGCTGCAGCGCGAGTTCCGCAACGGTTTCGAGCGCGTCATCCGTAAACTTGAGCCGCACATTTTCGAATTCAAAGAGCTTTTGGTATTGACGAATCAGCGCGTTCTTCGGTTCCTGCAAAATGCGAATCAGTGCTGATTTGTCCAAATCACCCAGCACGCCAACGACCGGGAGGCGCCCCACAAATTCCGGAATCAGTCCATAACGAATCAGATCCGTCGGCTGTGCCTGTTCGAGAACCTCGATATTGCGCCGCGAGGGCGTCGAAGGCTGCACATCGGCATGGAATCCCAGCGACTTTTGGCCGATGCGGCGTTCGATGATTTTTTCCATCCCCACGAAGGCGCCGCCGCAAATGAAAAGAATGTTCGTCGTATCGACGGGCGTAAATTCCTGATGCGGATGCTTGCGTCCGCCCTGCGGCGGAACATTGGCCGTGGTGCCTTCGAGAATTTTCAGAAGAGCTTGCTGCACGCCTTCACCCGAAACGTCGCGCGTAATCGAAGGGTTTTCGTCCTTCTTGGAAATCTTATCGATCTCGTCGATATAGATGATGCCTTGCTGCGCTTTCTGCACATCGCCGTCGGCGGCTTGCAGCAGCTTCAAAATAATGTTTTCCACATCTTCGCCGACGTAGCCCGCTTCCGTCAGCGTCGTGGCGTCCACAATCGCAAACGGAACATCCAACATGCGCGAAAGCGTCTGCGCCAGAAGAGTCTTGCCCGTGCCTGTCGGGCCAATCAGGAGAATATTGGACTTGGTCAGTTCGACGTCGCTCGGCTGGCGGTTCAGGAAAATGCGCTTGTAATGATTGTAGACGGCCACAGCGAGTTTCTTTTTCGTTTTTTCCTGTCCGATGACGTACCCATCGAGAAAGCTTTTGATCTCCGGCGGGCGAGGTAAACGTTTGTTTACCGGCCCGGCTTGCTCGCGCTTTTCCTCTTCAAGAATCTGCTGGCAGACGCTGATACATTCGTTGCAAATATAGGATCGCGGAAATTCGGAAGGCGAACTGATGAGCTTTTCCACCTGCTCCTGCGTCTTATGGCAGAAGGAACAGTGCAGCGCTTCCTCTGGATTGAATCTCTTCACTGGATTTTCCGCCTCCACTCAATCCTGCGTATGCCCGAAATCCTAATCGCTATTCTACGGCGTGGAGAAGCCGTCGTGCGATTTTTCTTCGGGTTAGCTACTAACCTTTTGGAACGGCTATCGAGCTTTGGAGATGATCTCGTCGACGATCCCGTATTCCTTCGCCTGTTCCGCGGACATAATGAAATCGCGTTCGACGTCTCGCTCGATCTTTTCCACGGACTGGCCCGTATGTTGGGCGATGAGTTTGTTCAGGGAGTCGCGCGTCCGCAGGATCTCTTTCGCGTGGATATCAATATCTGTCGCCTGGCCCGAAAGGCCGCTCAGCCAGGGCTGATGAATCAGGATGCGCGCATTGGGCAATGAATAGCGTTTCTTCGGAGCTCCGGCCATCAGCAGAACCGCGGCAATTGACGCGGCCTGGCCAACGCAATAGGTCACGACATCCGGCCGCACGAATTGCATCGTGTCGTAAATGGCCATTCCCGCGGTAATGACGCCACCCGGTGAATTGATGTAAATCGAAATATCTTTCTCGGGATCCTCAGCCGCCAGGAAAAGCAACTGCGCGGTCACCAGGTTCGCGACGTGGTCGTCAATCGGCGTCCCGATGAAAATGATGTGGTCCTTCAGCAGGCGCGAGTAAATGTCGTATGCGCGCTCGCCGCGATTCGTCTGCTCGACGACCATCGGAACGAGCGTAGTTGCTTGCGAAGAAGGGAATTCCCTGTCTCTCATCGGGATTTGTCCGTCGTGCTGGGGAGTGCGAACCAAAAATTATTTTTCACGTTTGGCTATGGTTTGAATTCGCGCCGAGTGGTGAAGCCAATCAATTGCTTTATCACTTTGCAACTTCGATTTCATCCTATCGAGCGTCCCTTCCTTTGTCAAGCGAGCGCGAACCGCTGCTGCGGATTCGCCACTCCTTTGCGCAAAGGATGTAATCTCCTTATCGAGCTCCTCGTCGCTCACTTCGATCTTCTCCGCGTCCGCGATGCGGTCAAGCAGTATCTCCGCTTTGACGTCGCGCTCCGCGCGGTCATGTTGCCGCTGCCGCATGGCCACCCAGTCAACGTTGACGGCTCGCGGGTCCACGCCCTGCTGCGCCAGCGAACGCACCACGCGCTCCAGCCGCACGTCCATTTGATGCTCGATGAGAGCTTCCGGCACCGGGAAGTCGTGCCGCTTCACGAGTTCATCCAAGATCTTCTCGCGCGCCTGGGCCTTTTGCTGGTCGTCTCGCGCCTCGTTGAGCCGCTCGCGTATTTTGCCGCGGAGCTCTTCGAGTGTTTTCGCTCCCGCCGCGCCTTCTCCCAATTCTTTCACGAATTCGTCGTTGAGCTCCGGCAATTTCTTCTCGCGGACGGCGCGAATATCCAGAGCGTAGTGGTAAGTCTTACCGGCAAGTTTCGGGTCGGGATAGTCGTCGGGGTATTTCGTCTCGAACCGTTTCGTCTCGCCGACAGATGCTCCACGCAAGTTCTGGTTGAATGAATCAAGTGTTTCTTCTGCGCCGATATGGCAGACAACATTCTCCGCGCGAATCGGATCTCCGCCGCCCGCCGGCGTGCCCATTAGTTTCACTTGGACGTAATCGCCGTCCTGCGCGGTCCGGCCTTCGACGGGCGCGTACGCCGCGGCGCGTTCGCGCATTTCTTCGAGCGTCTTATTGACTTCTGTGTCGCCGACTTCGATCGCCTCGACTTCGATTTCGAGATTTTTATAATCGCCCAGCTCGAATTCCGGCAGGACTTCGAACACCGCGCGGAATTTCAGCGGTCCGGCATCGGTAAATTCCACCTTGTCGACTTGCGGCCGTGTGACGGGCGTCAGCTTTTTCTCGCTCAGAGCCTGTTCGATGCGTTCCGGCACAAGCGATTCGAGAACTTCGCCCTTGATTTCTTCCGCGAATCGTCGCCGAATCAGCGTCACCGGCGCTTTGCCGGGACGAAAACCGGGAATGCGCGCCACGCGCGCCAAATCGCGTGCGATTTTTTCGCTGGTTTTCTGGACGTTTTCCGCGGGAATCTCGAGTTCGAGTTCGCGCCGGCAGGTCGCTTCAGCCATTCAGTTTTCCCAGGTCAATTCACAAAGGCAGGGCGCGGTTTTTCAGTTTCGAATGCCTCTTCGGGATTTCTCGCAGGAAGGGCAGGGAACCGCAGCCGATCACTCACACCCAAATCAGTATAGGCGAAGCCCATTCGCACGTCAACCCGCTCCAAACTTCGAAATGCGCTTCTAAGTCTTCAAGCGGCAGCCTCGCGCCTACGCCACAGCAGGCCGCAGGCGCGAGGGATTTGCGTGAATCGTAATCGAAGCCGAAGGCAGTCCTTGCGAATTCGCGGTTAATACAATATCTCCCGGTTGGCTTTGCGCCTGAACTACGACCTGGGCAAAACCATTGAATACTCTGCGACTCGTGAGAATTTGCGGCGCATTGAGAGAAGCCTTCGCGCCCTGTTCCGTAACCAAACCGAAAATAAGAGCGCCATGGGAATCGTAAAGTTCGGCGGGCGGCTTGTCGGCCTCGTGGCTGGAGGGATCGCCATTGCCCACGCCAATAATTTTTCCTGGGCCATAGATCTCGAAAGTAATCTCGTTGTCGGCAATCGGCACGACGCGATTCTGCGAGTCAAGAATGGAGGCAGAAACGACGGCGACGTCTTCCGCGTCAGCGCGAATGCCCGCGCGATCGGGAATCAGTTTGATTCGCGCGGCTGCGCCGGTCGTCTCCCGTTTGTCTTCCAAGATCAGCTTTCCATTCTCCCATCCGCGCGCGAGCAGAATGCCGGGAGCGTAGTTCACTTTCCACTCGAGGTGCGAAAGCCGTGGCATTGACTTTCGTCCGAGGCTCGCGCCATTCAAAAATAATTCAACTTCGTCGCAGTTCGAGTGCACCCACACTTGAATTGGCTGACCCTCCCGCCCGGGCCAATTCCAGTGGGGAAACAAATGCAGCACAGGTCTGCCGCTCCACCACGCCTGATAATAAAAGTATGTGTCCTTGGGGAATCCGCACGTATCCATGACGCCAAAATGCGAATTGATGCACGGCCATTTGTATGGCGAAGGCTCGCCACGATAATCGAAGCCCGTCCAGACAAAAGCTCCAGCCGCGAATGGGCGCGCCGAGTAGTAATTCCACCACTCTTCGGCTGTCGAAGCGTATTGCCCGGGCGTGTTCACATCGTACGAGGACATATAGCCGCGCGCGGGATCGTTCGCATAAATCCCGCGCGTACTCAGCGCGCTCGCTTCTTCGCTGCCGATGATCGGTTTGCTCGGAAAATCCGCATGAAATTTGTCGATATTTCCCAGATGGAAATAATTGCATCCTTGGACGTCCACGACGTTTGAATATCCTTTGCCCCAACCGCCGTTCATCGCGACGGTCACCGGGCGAGATGGATCGAGCCGGTGCGCAAGCCGCTTCATCGTCTCGCACATGCGCGCACCCATCTCCGTGCTTTGTTCCGGCTCTTCATTTCCGAGCGACCACAGAATGACCGATGGATGATTCCGATCCCGCCGGATCATTCGTTCCAGTTGGTTCAGCCCTTCTGCGCTCGACGACATCATGCGCGTTTCGTCCATCACCAGCATTCCCAGGCGGTCGCACGCGTCGAGTAGCTCCGGCGTAGGTGGATTGTGCGAAGTCCGGTATGCGTTCGCGCCCATTTCTTTCAGCTTGGCGACGCGAAAGGATTGCAATCCATCAGGCAGTGCCGAGCCCACGCCTGCATGATCCTGGTGATTGCACATGCCCTTGATTTCCACGCGCTCGCCATTGAGGAAAAATCCTTTGTCGGGATCGAAATGCGCCGTGCGAATTCCAAACGGAGTTTCGTATTCGTCCACAATCTGGCCGCCGCTCTCAACTGTCGTAACTGCACGATACAAATGCGGATTTTCCAGCGACCAAAGATTCGGACGATTCACTTCGGCGTGCTGCGTCAATTCGCTTTTTCTCCACGGCGAGCAAGTCACTGTTTCTGTCTCTGTAGTTGCGACTTTATTTCCCGAAGCATCGAAGATGTCGTGCATCACGCGAACTTGTGCCGCAGCATCGCTATCGTTTGCAACCTCGGTCGCAATCGAAATCGTCGCGCCGCTGCCGTGAACTTCCGTCGTGACATACGTGCCGTGATTCACCACATGTACGGCGTTCGTTTTTTCCAGCCAGACATGGCGATAGATTCCCGCGCCTTCGTAGAACCACCCCTCGTGTTCTGTGGCATCGACGCGCACGACCAGCACATTCTTTTCGCCGTATCGCGCGAAGTCCGTGACGTCGTAGCGGAACGGCGCATAGCCGCTCAGATTCCTGCCGAGATAATTCCCATTCAGCGCGACGATGCAGTCGCGGAACACCCCGTCGAAGGCAATCGCCAGCCGCCGCCCGAGGTCGCTTTGCGGAATCTCAAAGACGCGCCGATACCATCCAATGGTCGTCGCCGGATATTTTCTGCCAACGGGTTTGAAACCGTAATCGACCAGCTCCAGGTCGTTTACAAACGGCAAGCCGACAGCGAAATCGTGCGGCAGCCGAATCGCATCCCAGCCGCTGTCGTCGAAATCCTCGCGCGAGGGCTGAAAGAGTTCGCCGGTCTTCGCAAAGGCGCTCCAGCGCCCGAAATGGAAATCCTGTTCCGGATCATCGGCATTGCCGAAGTGAAAGCGCCAGTTGCAATCGAGTAAGAGCCGCTCGCGAGCCTTGCCAGAATCCGGCGCTTCCTGATCCGCAGATTGTTCGGTGTTCTGCTGAGGGCTTCGCGGCAGATCTTGAGCCATCCATCCCGCAGCGGCGGGCGCCATCGCGCCGATTTTCAATAGCTCGCGTCTTGTCCAGCTCGTCATTGTCAATGTCAATTTGCAGGATGCGCGCGTGCGTTAGACTCCCGCGATCGCAGCGGCAAGGCGGCGCTTATCTTACAGGATTTGAGCTCGATTTTGCCCGCCGCGTGGAAAATTCAGTGAGCGAGCAACATTCCACGCAGACTCAGCCGCCCTTTCGCGAAATCCTGCTCCAAAAACGAAAACCGCGGAGAAGTCATTCCTCCGCGGTTTGCCTGACCGTTCCGTTGCGGCACTTGCGCGACATCTTTGAGTTTCAGGCGTCGCTCAGTGCGCGTAACTGGAGTTGATGAAGTTGTCCACGTCGCGATGCATCTTGTCGTGGGCTTTCTGGTCGATGTAAACCATGTGCCCCGATTCGTAATATTCGAAGCTGACGTTCTTGCGAATCGGTGGCTCAAGCTGCATGTGCGATACGGTCTCCTCGATGCCGTTGAAAGGCGTCGCGAGATCGTAATATCCGCAGAGGACCAGCAACTTCAGTGAACTCTCTTCCGTCATCGCCGAACGCAATACTTCAGCGACTTGCGGGAGAGCCTGGCTGTCCCATGGGCGGACGTTTCCGCTTACGGTGTAATATTGATTGTCATCCCAGCCCAGATCCCGGCGCACGTAATCCTGGAACGTGGCCACGAACGCGCCAAGATAAGACGCTTCGCTCGGATCATATTCCGGCGATTCTGCCGCCGCGTCGCGATTCATGCCCGTAAAGCGCGAATCGAGACGGCCAACGATCAATCGCTTGTTGCGCATCAACTCCGCAAACCAGCGAAACGGGCTGACGCGCAAATCGCATTCCTTGATGTATTCCGGCGAAAGAGCCGTGAGTCGCGCCATGTCGGCCACGACTTTGTTGTATTCGGCTGGCGAAATCTCGTCTCCTTTTTGAAGTGCCTCTGCATATTCGCCGTGCGCAAATTCGCGCGCCTTCTGTGCGATTTGGTCGGCGCTCAGGCTTTGCAGGTCTGCCGCAAGCAAATGGTGGTACCACGCCGAAGTGATGTAAGTCGGCAGGTAGAACTCCGAACGGTCATCCGCGCCCCACGACGCAAAAGCCATCGTGGAAAGCAGGACAACGCCGTTCAGATACATGGAATGGCGATGTTCGAGCACGCCGGCCAGCTCCGCCGAGCGCGTCGTGCCGTAGCTTTCGCCGATCAGATATTTCGGTGAATCCCAGCGTTCATTGCGCGTGATGTACTGGTAGATGAAATCGGAGAAAATCTCCGCATCCTGCACCACGCCGTAGAACTGCGCAGGATTTTGTCCGGGTGCCGGGCGGCTATAGCCGGTTGACACCGCGTCAATAAAAACAAGGTCTGTCGCGTCCAGAAACGAATCATCATTGTCCTTGATGGAATACGGCGCCGGCATGCCGTGGCCGTCCTGCGTCAGGACGACTTCCTTCGGCCCCATTCCCATGTGCGTGAAGAGTGACGCCGATCCCGGGCCGCCGTTATAGACGAACGCGACCGGTCGCTTGGAAATATCAGAAACGCCGTCCTTCGTATAGGCAACGAAGAAGAACGTGGCTTTGGGGTTTCCTTCGTCGTCCTTAATAACGTAGGTCGCTGCGGTGGCCGTGTAGTTGATTTCCTCGCCGCCGACGCGCGCGCTGTGATGGGTTACGGAGCTTTTTTCCACGGGAGGAGGCGGCATCGGATGTCCCGGCTGCTGATCACCCTCGTGCTCTCCCTGCTGTTGCATTTGCTCCATTTGTTGTTGTCCAGGGTAGCCGGCCCGGCGACGCTGCGGTTGCTGCGCGACGGCCGTGGCTGAAGCGAACAAAACGACAATCGCTCCCACAATCAAGCGGTTCATTTGCATCTCATTCCCTCCACAAACGAAAAATGTCCTGCGATATATCTGTTTCGGCAGAATGTCGTACGGAATCAAGCTCTGAGACGTGCCGGTCGAGGCATGAGTTTCACAGCAAAAATAAAATCGGCGAATTCCGCGGAGCGGGGACTGCCAACAAACTACCGCGCGTAGTAAGTCGCCAGTTGAAGTGTAAATCGAGAACTATCTCAGTTCGGGATGGATCTCCATCGCTGTCATATAGCTCGTTTCGTGTTCGGGACGGAGATAGATGGAAAAATTCTGCGGAAGAAGGGATTTGAACCCCTACGGCCTTTCGGCCACCAGCTCCTAAGGCTGGCGCGTCTGCCAGTTCCGCCACTTCCGCGCGGAGAT
>JASHRL010000023.1 GCA_030037355.1 Candidatus Acidiferrales bacterium
AGGCCATCGAATTCAAATCCGACGAAGTGCTGCAGGTCGAGCAGGGTTCGCTCTATCCCGCGCTCCACCGGCTCATCAAGCGCGGATGGATTTCCTTCGAGAAGGGCACTTCGGAAAACAACCGGCGCGCGAAATTCTACAAACTGACTCCCAAAGGCCGCCGCCAGCTGGCGGTCGAAACCGGGAAATGGCACAAACTCACCGGCGCCATTGCGCAAATTCTCCGGCCCGCACGGCAGGAGGGCGAACCATGAATCGCCGCAAGGAAATGATGCAGGATTTCGATGACGACATTCGCGACCACATCGCGCGCGAGACGCAAGATAACATTGATCGCGGAGTGCCTCCCGAAGAAGCGCGCTTCGCCGCGGTTCGCAAGTTCGGCAACGTCACGCAGGTGAAGGAAGACGCACGGCGCGTGTGGATCTCGCTCTGGCTCGAACAGCTTGTGCAGGACATTCGCAATGGTCTGCGCATGCTGCGCAAATCTCCCGGCTTCGCCGCCGTTGCGATTTTGACTCTAGCTTTGGGCATTGGCGCCAACACTGCGATTTTTTCCATCGTGAACTCCGTCGTCTTGCAGCCGCTGCCGTTCCCGCATCCCGATCAGCTCGTGGTCGTCAGCGAAACCTCATCCCGCACTCCGGCCAGCGCCGAAATTGTAAGCAGCGAATCCTACCTGAACTTTCTCGATTGGCAACGCGATGCCAAATCCTTCTCCTCCCTGGCCGCTTATCAATATGACCAGATGACCCTTACCGGCCACGGTGCACCGGCCGTCATTCCAGGCGCCATGACCAGCTTCAGTCTTTTCTCAACGCTCGCCACCGCGCCACTCCTTGGACGCACTCTCCAACCGCAGGACGACGTGAAGGGTGCGTCCCGTGTCGTCGTCATCGGTGAAGGTCTCTGGCGCGGACAACTCGGCGCAGATCCCGGCATCGTCGGCAAAACCATTCAGCTCGATTCCGAGCCATTCACCGTCGTCGGCATCATGCCCAAAGATTTTCGTTATCCCGACCAGACGCCGCCAACCGAAATCTGGATTCCCGCCATGCAGAGCCCCGCCTACGCCTCCTTTATAGAATCCCGCCAGCCGCACTTTCTTGTCATGATCGGCCGCCTCAAGGCCGGCGTCACCAATGCGCAAGCCGAATCCGACCTCAACTCGATCTTTAAGGGCTTGTTCGCGCAGAATCGGAACATTCTCGATCCCACGGAAGAACAACACGTCTCCAATCTCAAGCGCCTCGTCGTCGGCGACACGCAAACCGTTCTCTTGATCCTTCTCGGCGCCGTTGGCCTCGTTGTGCTCATCGCCTGCGCCAACATCGCCAATCTTCTTCTCGCTCGCGCCACGGGTCGCGCCAAGGAAATCGCCGTGCGCGTCGCTCTCGGCGCTGGACGTGCGCGTATTTTTCGCCAGCTTCTGACTGAGAGCGTGCTTCTCGGTATTTGCGCTGGCATTACCGGCCTGCTTCTCGCCTACGGAGGCGTCGCGCTGATTAAATCTTTCGCCGCAGACGACCTTCCGCATCTGCGCAACATCGCCGTCGATGGCTGGGTGCTGGCGTTCACTTTCGCACTTTCCGTTTTTGCCGGAGTTCTCTTCGGCCTCGCGCCCGCCTGGCAATCTTCGGAGATTGATCTCAACGACGTGCTTCGCGAAAACGGCCGTGGCTCAACCGGTTCCGCCAAGCGCCGCTGGACGCGCAATGCTCTCGTCGTCATCGAAGTTTCGCTCGCCTTCGTGCTGCTCATTGGCTCCGGCCTGCTACTGAAAAGTTTTTACGTGCTGACGCACTCCAGTCCCGGCTTTGACCCGCAAAATGTCCTCGTCGGCGGCGTCGAGCTTCCCAAATCGCAGTACGTCAAACCCGAACAGTGGAATGCATTTTTTCGCCAGGCCGTCGACCGCCTTAAAGCGCTTCCTGGCGCAGAAGATGCTACTGCGGCGCTGCCCACTCCATTCACCGGTTCGAATCTCGGGTACGGTTTCAGCATTGTCGGAGCGCCGCCTCTTCTGCCCGGCCAGTTGCTGAATGCCCAAGCACATTCTGTCACGCTCGATTATTTCCATGTCCTGCGTATTCCCTTTCTTCGCGGCCGTGAGTTCACCGAAGCGGATACCGCTCCCAACGCCGCCAAGGTTGTCATCATCAACCAGGAGTTCGCCCACCGCTATTTTCCCCACGAAGATCCTTTGAACCACAGTCTCCTGGTCCATGGCGTAGCCCAGCCGTACGAAAGCCGTATTATCGGCATCGTCGGAAACGTAAAGGAGCATTCTATGGCCGACCCGCCAACTCCGATGATGTATTTCCCCTATACCGTGGAACGATGGTGGGTCATGGTCTTTGCCGTGCGTACTCGCGGCAATCCCGCATCGTTCGCCGGCGCGCTGCAATCCCAAATTCACTCTCTCGACGCCTCGCTTCCGGTGGAAGATGTTCGCCCGCTCACCTCGTTCATCACCGATTCCGAAGGTGACGCGCGTTTTCGCTCGCTGCTCCTCGCGCTTTTTGGCGCTCTGGCCCTGGTGCTCGCGTCGGTGGGAATTTACAGCGTGCTCGCTTACGTGGTCGCGCAGCGCACCCACGAAATCGGCATTCGTGTAGCGCTCGGAGCGCAACAGCGCGATGTGCTGCGCCTGGTGATCGGGCAAGGAATGCGCGCCGTGCTGATCGGTTTGGCCATCGGAGTCGCCGTCGCGCTCGCCGTGTCGCGCCTGCTCGC
>JASHRL010000243.1 GCA_030037355.1 Candidatus Acidiferrales bacterium
TGATACTTCAAATAATACGCATGCTCCCACACATCCACGCCCATCACCGGCTTTCCGCCGCTCATCAGCGGATTATCCTGATTCGGCGTCGACTCGATCGCCAGCTTCCCGCCTTTCATCATCAGCCACGACCACCCCGACCCGAATCGCTTCATCGCCGCGTCATTCAGCTTCGCCTTGAAATCCCCAAAGCCGCCGAACGCCGACTTGATCGCATCCGCCAGTTCGCCCTTCGGCTCTCCGCCTCCGCCTTTCTTCATGATCTTCCAGAAGAGCGAATGATTCGCATGCCCGCCGCCATTGTTGCGCACGGCTGTGCGGATCGCTTCCGGCACGCTGTCGATCCGGCTGATTAATTCCTCGACGGAAAGCCTGGCCAGCTCGGCGTTTCCTTCCAGCGCCTTGTTCAGATTCGTCACGTACGCGCCATGATGCTTGTCGTGGTGAATCTCCATCGTCTTCGCATCAATGTACGGTTCGAGCGCGTCAAATGAGTATGGCAGCGGCGGCAGTTGATACGGCGCCGGGGCAGTTCCTGGAGCTTGTGTCATTTTTCCTCCTCGATTGTCTTTCGTGCCTCCCAATTATACTCCCGCCGCGTGACGCAGTGTAAATACCGCAAAAAATTGAGCGCCTGGCCGAATCATTTCTGGCCCGCAGCCACCAGCCGTGCAACACGCGCGAACCAGTTGATTACGACCGTCGGGGCCGCGCTGGAAGATGAGTCCCCGCTCGCAGGCACGAGCATCGCGAAATGTTTTCCGTCCGGCGCTACATCATAATTCGGATTGGGAAATGTCATCTCGAATCCGCCCTGGAACAAAACCTCCGGCTTCCCCGGCTGGAACGAATTTCCCTGAACGGTGTAAGGCACCTCGGCGATCATCGCAGTTGACGTCGAGACGTTATTTTCTCCGACGAAAAATAGTTCGTGCCCGGTCTTCGACCACCGCGGAAACAGGCCGCCCGCGACCGAGACTTGCCATTTCCCTCCCGAACCTGACAACGGCACAACATAAACCTGCGGCGTGCCAGATTCACTGGAGTCGTAAGCCATCCATCGTCCATCGGGCGAAAACTCCGGGTAACTGTCTCCGCCAACACCTCCTTGGCCGAAGAGGACCTTCGCCTCCCCCGGCTCGCCTGTGGAACTTACCGGCAGCGTTCCGATTTCGCAGCAGCCTCCCGTCTTGGCGGAAAACTCGTAAAACGCGAGCGTTCTGCCGTCCGGCGACCACGAAGAGGAATATTGGAATGACCCTCCGTCCCCAGCCGTCAGCGGCTTCATGCTTCCCGTCCCGTCCGAAGATAGCCAACTGATGCCGAGGCCATTTGACGCGCGGGTACACGTAATCATTTTTCCATCGGGCGTCCAAATGGGCATAAGACATCCGGAAGGCGGGAAAGTGATTGGTGTCATCGTTCCCCGCGCGATGTCGTAAACGGAAATGATGCTGCCTCCGACCTGCAATGCCAGGCGCTTGCCATCGGGCGAGAATCGTGGCCCCAGATAACTGCCCGGTTGCCGGATCAGCGGCGTCACTTTGCCTTTGCTGTCGAAGAGACCGACGGTCACTTGGCTGCTGAGAGTTGCGCCCGCGATGTAGACCGCTGTGCCGGTTCGTGCAAAACTGATTTGCGCGCTGCCGCTCGCGAGGTCAGCCTGAACATTCGTCAGCACCGGCATCGCCGTTCCTGTGATTTTCAGTTTCCCTGCATCGAATGGAGCGGCAAACAGCGTACCCCCCGAAACGTAGATGAGATATCCCGATGGGAGATAGCGGCCGAAATAGGCGTTCTCTACGAGCACCTTTGCCTGGCCTGTTGCCAGCGAGGCCGCCTCTACATCGGCGTGCTCGAAATCATTGTTGTTTGACGACGCCGTGAACAGCACCTCTTTGTCGCCGGGCAGAATTTGCGGCCAGCGATGAGTAAGCTCATTCCTGCTCTTGTCGAGACGCGTCACGGCTGTCGGTGTTCCTCCCTCGGCGGACACGCGGTACAAGGCCGTCGTGTACGACTGCGTAAAAATAATCGTCCCATCCTCACCCCATGAACCGCCTCGGGCAGCGCCAGCATCGCAGATGGTTATAGGCGCGCCGCCGAAAACGGAAACTTTTTTGAGCTTCCCATCGCTCGAATAGAAAGCGATCCATTGGCCGTCGGGAGAGAAAAATGGCGTGGACCCCTCTGCTCCTTCAAGCGGCGTGCTCTCAGAGCTGTCCAGGTCACGCATATAGATATGATTGCGGTCCGTGTGAACCACGTATGCGATCCGCGTGCCATCGGGCGATAAAACCACTGCGGGCCCGTTATCTGCAACAAGGGACTGGCTCGCGGGAATACCTAGGCTCAGTTCGATAGGCGCAAGATTGCTGCGACGCGTCGCACGCCAGAAAAAAACAAGTATCACCGCCATCGCAATCGCTAGCGCTGCAACAATGGCCCACGGCAACCCTACGCGCCAGCGGGCCGTGTGCGCTGCTTGTAGGGGCGCGCCCTTGCCCTGAGCGCCTTCAGCGAAGGGTGTCCCGCCCGCAGTTGTTCCCAATTCCGATTGCGTCGCCGCGCCCGAGAGAATTTCTTCCAGCGCAATCCGCGCATCGCCGATGGATTGCAATCTCTGCCGCGGATCTTTTTTCAAGCAACGTTCCAGCAAATTGCGAACGGCCCGCGGCATCTCTGCGGGCAGCGCGCTCCACTCCGGCTCTCCGCGAATCACTGCCGCCAGCGTGTCCGTCACTGTCTCGCCGCTGAACGCCATCTTCCCCGTCAGCATTTCGTACAGCACGCATCCAAACGCCCAAATATCCGTTCGCCGGTCTACTGTTTTTCCTTTCGCTTGCTCCGGCGACATATACGCCGCTGTCCCCAAAATAATTCCCGCCTGCGTGGCCATCCGGCTAATCGTCGGCGAACTGGAAATGTCCACTGTTGTAGGATCGTTCTCCAGCGCCTTCGCCAGTCCAAAATCCAGAATCTTCACCGCATCGCTGCTCGTGATTTTTATATTCGCTGGTTTCAAATCGCGATGCACAATGCCGCGCTCGTGCGCAAACTCCAGTCCATCCGCAATTTGTCTTGCAATCGCCAGCGCTTCGTCGATTGCAATCGGAGTCGTTCGGATCGGCTGCGTAGCGGAGGTCTTGCCTGCCGAAGCAGGCTTCGGCTCGGCGCGCGTTCCCCCGCTGCTTGATTCTTTTCGTCGCCCGGCAATCCGCTCCCCGAGCGTTGGTCCCTCGACCAGTTCCATCACCAGCGCATGCACGCCGCCCGAATCCTCGAATCCATAAATCGCCGCGATGTTCGGATGGTTGAGCGACGCCAGCACTTGCGCTTCGCGGCGAAATCGCACCAGCCGTTCCGCGTCCTGCGCAAACGCTTCCGGCAAAACTTTCAGCGCCACGTCACGTCCCAGCCGCGTGTCCCGCGCGCGATACACTTCTCCCATCCCGCCCGCGCCAATCGGCGCGCTGATCTCATACGCCCCGAGTTTTGTCCCGACCAGACCCATTTCAAATCAACCCGAAAAGCAGGCGCTCACAAGGACGCTCCGCTTAAAGACGGCAGCCCGATGCGGCGCAGCAAATCCTGAAATCGCGGATCGGATCGCAACCCTTCCAGTCCCGGCCGAATGCCAATTGTCACTAGGAGAAATGTGCGCTGCTTGTACGCTTCTTCGAGCCAGCGCATTGCCTCGTCGTTCTCCCCGAGTACCGCGTACGCGTAAGCAAGATGAAACGCGATGGGGCCAGATTCAGGATCGCTCTTGAATTGCGCCAACTCGCGTTGCGCCTCGTCCCTCTTCCCTGCCAGTGCAAAAATGTATCCCCGACTGACCCACGTCGGGAGGACAAAAATGCCGGCTTTTTCGATTTCCGCGAAGGCTTTTTCCGCGAAGCCCTGAGAGGCATAGCAAACCGCGAGGATGTGATGAACCAGGGGGAAATCCGGCTGGAGTTCCAGGCACCTGTGAAGTTCATTGATCGCCTTACCAAACTGTCCCGCATATGTATGGACAAGCGCGCGGTAATAATTTGACGTAAGACTGAAGGGATTGAGTTCCAGCGCGCGCTCGACTTGACGAAGAGCATTCTCGAATCTGCCGTGGTAGAGATTGAAATGGCACGAAGCCCAGAGGGCGATTTCGCAGTTTGGGTCGAGGTCCAACGCGCGGCGAATGGCCCGCTCGGCTTTTTCCCACTGCCATTCGAAAAGGTGCGCAAAGGCGAGCGCTCCGTACGCGTCCGCTAAGTCCGCGCCAATTTCAAGGGCCTTCGTCGCAGCGTGCATCGCGTTATAGGCCGCCTCCCTTGTTGGCACGGCCCCATATACCCCGAGCGTCGTGTACACCCATGCAACCCATGCGTGCGCGGGTGCGAAGTCGCGATCAGCGTCAACCGCTCTCCGACAATACTCGAGAGCTTTCAGCAGTCCGTCACGGGTGAACTTGGCGGCTGCATGCCGCGCCTTCAGATAGAGCTGGTAGGCCTCCGGACTATCCGTGTACCGCTTTGCCAGCTTTTTCTCATCCGTGGGAGTCAGCGTAACCTTCAACTTCTCAAAAATCACTTTGGCAATTTCTTCCTGCACGTCGAAAATATCTTCCAATTTTCGCTTGTATCGCTCGCCCCAAAGCTGCCACCCATTCGCCACGTCCGTTAGCTCAGCGCTGACCAGCAGCGAGTCTCCGCGCTGCATGACGCGGCCTGTCAGCACCGCGCGGACGTTCAGCTCTCGCCCAATCTTTTGCGGGTCGCCGGTCTGCCCTTTGTAGCGAAATACCGTTCCGCGCGCAACCACGCGCAGCCGGCCCAATTGCGATAGGCTGTTGATCAATTCTTCCGCGATTCCGTCGCTCAGATATTCAGAATCGGGATCGCCGCTGGCGTTCTGGAATGGAAGAACGGCGATTGCTTCCATTTCCTCTTTCGGTTCTACGTTTTTTTCTATCGCAACTGTCTTACTGCTTGAATCTAGATCGCGCTTGAGCCGCTTCAGGTCTGCCAGAAGTCCACCCGCCGTCTGATACCGAAGTTGTCTGTCTTTTTCCAGAGCCTTCACGATGATGTCCTCAAGCTTTGCTGGCAGCTGAGGGTTGAGCTGAATGGGCCGTGTTGGTGTCTTGTGCAGAATCCCGTCAAAAATTGCGGCCGATGTGATGCCCGCAAATGCTTGCCGCCCAGTCGCCATTTCATAGAGCACCACCCCGAGGCTGAAAAGATCCGTGCGCCCGTCAAGTTCTTGCCCCAGTGCCTGCTCCGGCGACATATAGGCCATCGTGCCCATGGCTGTTCCGGGGCTGGTCAGTGCTTCCTGCGGACTTTCCGCCATCGTCGCAGCTGCCGACTGTCCCGAATCTCCAACGGCCGGACCGATCTTCGCTAATCCAAAATCGAGAATCTTCGCCTGCTCGCGCTTCGTAACAAAAATGTTTGCCGGCTTGATATCGCGGTGCGCCATCCCCTTTTGGTGCGCGGCCTCCAGAGCGTCGGCAATCTGGATGGTCAAATCGAGCAGCGCGCCAATTGGCAGCGGCCCTGCCGAAAGCCGCTCCCTCAATGTTTGGCCGTCCAGTAATTCCATGGCGATGAACAATCCACCGTCGTGGTCGCCAAGCCCGTGAATGGTGCAAATATTCGGATGATTGAGCGACGCGAGCACTTGCGCTTCGCGGCGAAATCGCACCAGCCGCTCCGCGTCCTGCGCAAACGCTTCCGGCAAAACTTTCAACGCCACGTCGCGTCCGAGCCGCGTATCCCGCGCGCGATACACTTCTCCCATCCCGCCCGCGCCAATCGGCGCCACGACCTCATACGGCCCGAGTTTGCTTCCAGCATTCAGCAAAGCACATCCATTACTTCTTCACCAACGACATCCAATTCAGCAGCACATTCCAGGTGTCGCCGGCGTTCGGTCGGCGAGCATTTAGGACGAAGCGGGATCCATCGCGTGTCAGATCCAGCGGATTTCCGCCGCTGGTGAGCGACGGCGGTATGGCAAACATTTCGTTGACCTTCGTTATCTGCGGTCCGGAAGGGCCGAATACGACTTCTGCCGCCATCACCTTATCATCGAGGGATTGGAAATAAATCCGCCGACCGTCGCCTGACCACCGCGGTTGCATCCCGCCGTCCGTGGAAACCTGCCACTTTCCCGTACGCTCCGGAAACGATTCCAGATAAATCTGCGCCCTGCCGGATTCGTCCGATTCGTAAATAATCCATTTCCCGTCCGGCGAAATTCGAGCCGCCAGCTTGGAGAAGCCGTCTCCCTGTATGTACTCCGCAGGTGTACTGCCTGCGGCAATCGCGACTTTCCAGACCGACACAGCGGCGAATCCCGATGTGAACCTGTCGAAAACGAGGAGTCGGCCGTCCGGAGACCAGTCCCGCGCGAACATCGGGTTCGAACCGCTGACCAGCACGCGCTCGCCCGTTGCTCCGTTCGCGGGCCGCGCCACAATCCCGAAGTTCCCATTGATGAACGTTGTGTATGCGATTTCTTTTCCATCGGGTGACCAGATGGGATCGCTGTTGATTCCGCCCAGCGAAAAACGCGTCGCCTGCTGAAGCGCGAGATTGTATATCCACACGTCCCGATTCCCGCTGGTGTCCGTCAGGTCGTAAGCTATAAATTTGCCGTCCGGCGAAAAACGCGGATTGTTGAATGAACCGCTGCCCACCGGTAGCTCCGTGGACTTGCCGGTTCGATCGAGTAGCAACAGTTCCTCAGCTCCCGCCGTTCCGCTCTCATAGACAATCGTTCCGTCTTGCGAAACTGTAAAAGCGGGGAACCGGCCCGGCTCACTGGCCAGGTGATTCAAAAGGTTGAATGATTCTCCCAAAGACCCGTCAGGCCGTAACGCTTGCACCATCAATGCGCCGCCATTGGTAAACAGCACATATCCATTCGCATAAGCAGCCGGAGTGTCGGGACGAATCGGTAATTCACGAACTGTTTTGCCATTCATCGTGCTGAGCATTACGCGGAACGTGCCTGCGTCAAAACTGGCGCTGCTGAACAGGAAATGTCCGGCATCCACCATGACGGGATGGAAATATTCAGAGCTTTCTCCGCGGACCAGGATTTGCATGCCGGTGTGCGATGGATCGATTTGCAGAATGCCCTTGAAAATCCCGCCGAGCAGAATGGTCCCGTTCGGCATCCAACACGCTCCCAGGGTCGTTTGTGTTGGTGTGCCGGTGTCGCTGATTACGCCGCTATTCACGTCCAGTGTTGCGAATTTGCTAGGTACTCCAAAGAAGAGATTGCGATCATCCGGGGACCACGCAAGGTCCGCCGCACCAACCTCGCCATAATCCTGAACGGCTCCCGTTTCCATCGAGCGGATCGCCAGCACTCGCTGATCGCCTTTCTGAGCTAAATACGCAAAGTAACGGCCATTGTGCGAGAGAGCCATCAAAGGAGGAGAAGCCATATCGGCCAGTGGCATGTTTAGCGCGACCACGTGAGGCTCGGGTGCGCGTACCTTTTGCCTGTACTCCACAGCAAGCGCAATTGTCGCCAGCGCCAGCACTGCTGCCGCCGTCCACGGCAGCCAATGCTGTTTCCTGTTCGCCCCGCGCGGAACCTGCGCCGCCGCGGCTGTATCTGCAATCCGCTCCAGTTCCAGTCTCAAATCGTGGACGCACTGGAAGCGCTCGTCAGGGTCTTTCGCCAGGCACAGCCGCACCACGCGGTCGAGCGGCGCCGGACTGGTTGGTGCCACCGAACTCACCGGCGGCGGATCGTTCGCCAAAATGCTCCCAATGATGCTCCCCTGCGTCTTACCGTCGAACGCCCGCTTGCCCGTGGCCATTTCGAACAGCATCGCGCCGAACGAAAAAATATCGCTGCGCGCGTCGGCTTCCACGCCTTGCAGTTGCTCCGGCGACATGTATTGCACGGTGCCAACCAGCGTGCCCGCCGTCGACAACGCTGCGCTTGGCAGAGGGGAATGGATCGGTGAAGGCGCAGGGCTCGTTTGGGTCAGCGCCCGGCTCAGCGCCGAAAGCGATGCGGCTGCCTCGATGTTCGCAGTCGCTCCCGTTGCCACAGGCTTCGCCAGTCCAAAATCGAGCAGCTTCGCTCCCGATTTCGTGAGCATCACATTGCCGGGTTTCAAGTCGCGATGCACAACTCCGGCCCGATGCGCTTTTTCCAGCGCGTCCGCAATCTGAATGGCAATTTTCAGCAGCTCGTCCGTGCTCAGCGGGCCGCGCTTCAGCCGTTGAGCCAGCGTTTCGCCATCCAGAAACTCCATCACGAGGAATTCGGTCGTGCCGTCGCTGCCGACGTCGTGCAGTACGCAGATATTGGGGTGTTGAAGCTGGGAAACGATCTTGGCTTCGCGCTCAAATCGCGCGCGCAGCGCGGCGCTTTCCACCAGTTGAGAATTCAGAACTTTGATCGCAACGGTCCGGTCCAGCCGCGTGTCCCGCGCGCGATACACTTCGCCCATCCCGCCCGCGCCAATCGGCGCTTGAATCTCGTACGGCCCGAGTTTGCTTCCAGCATTCAGCATGGATACATCCCGCCTGCTTGCCCTGCCCGTTCTGCCGTAAGAAGGAACGCAGGGAGTGACGTCGGAAGGGCGCCGCGCGCATCGATGATTTCGTATGGCCCGAGTTTTGTCCCTGTTGCCAGCAATCGGTTCGCCTGAAGGCGCGGGGATTATACCTCCGCAGCTTGCGTTTCGTTCGCGCTTCTCGCTGCCGCGTTCTTTTTTTTCGCGTGGAGGCGCGCCGCGAAAATTTGCACAGCGGCGCTCGATTTATGAGATAAATTTCCGAGCACAACGCCAGCAACAACAGGAGCACCATGCCCACCATCGCCCACACCGAGCGGCACTCCATCTCCGTGGCTTCCGTTCGCGACATCGTCATCGGCATGGCCGACGGCCTCACCGTGCCGTTCGCTCTGGCCGCCGGAATCACCGGCGCCATTGCTTCGACGCGCATCGTCGTCACCGCTGGCCTCGCCGAAATCGCTGCCGGCTCCATCGCCATGGGCCTCGGCGGCTATCTCGCCGCGAAAACCGACGCCGAGCACTACGACTCCGAGATGCGCCGCGAAATCGCCGAGACCGTCGAAATCCCCGACCAGGAGGAAGAGGAAGTCGCGAAAGTGTTTCGCGGCTACGGCCTCGCCGAAGAGCATCTTCGCCCCGTCGTCACCGCCATCGTCTCCAACCAGAAGCGCTGGGTCGATTTCATGATGCGCTTCGAGCTCGGCCTCGAAGAGCCGGAAAAAACGCGCGCCGCGCGCAGCGCCGTCACGATTTTTGCTGCGTACATCGTCGGCGGCCTGATTCCTCTCGCGCCCTATATGCTGATGCCGCGCATTTTCGCCGCGCTCGAAGTCTCCGTCGGCGTCACGCTTCTCGCGCTTCTGGCCTTCGGCTACTTCAAGGCCCGGTTCACGGGCGTCTCGCCCATTCGCGGCGCTCTGCAGACCGCCTTCGTCGGCGGCCTCGCCGCCGCCGCAGCCTTCTTCCTCGCGCGCGTCGTCAACCTCCGCTAGCTACATGACCACATCGCGCGAGCCCGTGTAGCGCAGAGTTTCGCTTCTCAGAAACTCTGCGGCTTTTGGCGTTGTCATTCCGAGCCGTCCCGCCCGATTCTCCGCGGGACGTCCGAGGAATCTGCTGTTGCCTTTTTCTTTTGTTGTCATCCCGCCTGCCCTGACGCAGGAAGGGAACCCGGACGCCCGCCCTTGGCGGCCGGTCTGAGGCCTGCCCGCCACCTGCCCGCCGCGGCGGGCAGGCACGGACCTGCTTTTCGCTTTCGCCTTTTCTAGCCACTATTCACTCGCCACTGCCTTTCGATACCACTTGATCATTACCGCTTTTTGATCAACGATCCGGCTTGCCCTGAGCTTGCCCGCCTTGGCGGGCGAAGTCGAAGGGTCCGCTCAAAAACCAAATGTCTCGCGCCACGTCACAAGAAAATGCGGGTGCCCCATCCTTCGCGTCGTCTGCGAAGGGTGGGTCTTTGCCTCAACTTCCCCCTCCCGCCTTCCACGACCCGCGCCATCACATCAAAATCTTCCACGGCGACTGCCTCGAAATCCTCGCCGCCCTCCCCGCCGCGAGCATCGACCTCATCTTCGCCGACCCGCCCTACTTCCTCTCCAACGGCGGCATCACCTGCCACGCCGGACGCATGGTCAGCGTCAACAAAGGCGAATGGGACCGTTCCCGCGGCGCGGCGGAAAATCATGAATTCAACACCGCCTGGCTCGCCGCCTGCCAGCGCGTTCTCAAGCCCGACGGCTCCATCTGGGTCTCCGGCACGTCTCACGTCATTCATTCCGTCGGCTTCGCCATGCAGCAGCTCGGCTTCAAGCTCTTGAACGACATCTCCTGGGTCAAGCCCAATCCGCCTCCCAATCTTTCCTGCCGCTATTTCACCCACGCCACCGAAACCATCATCTGGGCCGCGCGCGACAAAAAATCGCGCCACAAATTCAATTACAAGCTCATGCGCCAGATGGCCGGCGGCAAGCAGATGAAATCCGTCTGGGAAATTCTCCCTCCTTCCGCCGAAGAGAAGCGCTTCGGCAAACATCCCGCGCAAAAGCCTCTCGCTCTCATCGAACGCATCCTTCTCGCATCCTCCGCCGAAGGCGACCTTGTCCTCGACCCTTTCCTCGGCTCCGGCACCTCCGCCCTCGCCTCCCTCCGCCGCTCCCGCCATTGCCTCGGCATCGAAGCCGAATCCATTTCTTTCGACTTAACTCTCCGTCGCATTTGTTCCGATTTGGTACACGTCGAAATTTCTCTCTCTTGCTCCCAGTTTTCTCTTGATCTGTTCTCCGATCCTGTGGATCGATCAATCTCAACGAAAATGTCCGCCGCGCTCACCGCAAAACTCGTTCGCCGCGAACGCTACTACTATTTCGTCGGCTCCCTCCGCCGCGAAGTCATCTACTCCGCTCCCGCCGACTCCCTCGAAGACGCTTGGCGCAAATTCACGCTGAGTTCGCAGAGTTCCACACAAGTAATGTTCATCATTAAGACCGAAACAGAGATTTATCTGAAAGACGGAACGTGATCTAATGCGCACGTGCCCATCGCGTCGGCGAACTCCTCGTACTTCCTAGTCTCCGTTTCAACGAAAGAGAATCTCGAACTATGCATTAAATATGGCCTGGCCGGCTTTCCAAGCGGTGGAAACGGTGCGTGGACTTATTGCGAAATTGAAGATGGAGACTTCATTTCATTTCTTTATGGAGCAAAAGCCCATAACCTCTATCGAGTAACCAAGAGGGAGGCAATCAAGGACGCCGGGACCATGCCACCCTGGAAGCCCCTGAAGTTTAAGGAATCCGGCAAGACCTACTCGTTTCCCTTCAGACTTCACTTGCAACCATTGCGCACATTCACAGAGGGCCTCGTCAGAGTCGAATTCTCATACGTCGCAGAAAATCTGCTCCTGCGCGGAGGATATAGGAAAACGCATTTCCAAGCTGACCAGACAACGCTCCAAAGCGTTTCAGAAATGGGGAGTCC
The DNA here is from genome assembly GCA_030037355.1 of Candidatus Acidiferrales bacterium. Classification (GTDB taxonomy): domain Bacteria; phylum Acidobacteriota; class Terriglobia; order Acidiferrales; family UBA7541; genus DAHUXN01. The sequence goes on from JASHRL010000243.1 coordinate 11,516, forward strand.
CACCGACCAACCGCGACTTGAGCTCTCGATGCCGCTGCATTCGACATTTGCACTGCGCTTCACGCGTAATCAACAACTCGTAAAGTCACCAGAAACGTGCCGGTTCATGGAAACAATTCTGCAATCAGCGATTCGACGACACCTGAGGTCGCGGTCAAATCTCGCTGACCTCCTGGCACGACTTGGTCAAACCAATGTAGAAGCAGCAGGCCTAGAAGTCCTGGGCGAAAAGGCCTTTCCTCAAGGCCACGTCGACCTGCTCCTAAAAGACCGCGTGCCGCTCGGAATTGGATTGAAAATCCCAATCGAGGTAAAGGTGAACCGCGCTCAAACCAAAGACCTCCTCCAACTGCGAGGCTACATGGATGAAATTGGCTCCGAGTGTCCGTTCGGACTGCTAATAGCGTCAGACTTCAACAAAAGAATTCTTAAGGCTGCTCACAACAATGCGATCAAGCTGATCAGGTACAGACTCACTTCCGATCTTAAGCAAGCCCCCACGTTCGACGAGATATCTACAGGGCTCATGCTCGAGCCACTGACGAGCTAACTCCTTTCTTTCCGTTTTTTATTTTTCTCCCCCCTGCATTTTTCCCTTGCAATCCTACTACCTTTGTGGTAGCTTAATCATTAGCAATATCGGCTTCCGTCTCGCTCAGCGCGGTTCGGAAGCGACCCTGCCGGTGAACGGCTCCCCTAAAAACTAAATCTACGCAAGGAGATTCATCATGGCGCCCAAATCCGCCAATAATCTGGACCCGTATTCACGCGCGGCCTTCCTCGCCGCCCAAGTCGATTCGCTTCTCTCCAATAAATCGCATCCCGCCTCGCTTCCCAATCCGCACCCCGGCGAGGTCGCCCCGAACAACCCCAAAAAACGCAGTCGCGCAGCTTCTCCCCGCTCCGCTGCCGTCACCGACGCGAAGAAACTCCTCCGCGCCGCCACAGCCGTCGACTCAAAATCTCTCGCCATTCCCTCGCCGCGCTGCACCGCCAGCGAAGCCGCGCCGCAATTCGTCCATCGTCCTCCCGACGTCTCCCGCCATCGCCGCAAATGCTCCGTCTGCCGCCATCCCGAACGCGAAGCCATCGAAGACCTCTTCATCCATTGGCACAGCCCCAACTCCATCGCGAACTACTATAGCGAAGGCGAAGAGAGCGACATCACCTGGGTTTCCATCTACCGTCACGCCTATGCCTTCGGTCTCGACGAAATCCGCCGCCGCAATCTTCGTTTCGCCTTCGAACTGATTCTCGAACAGGCTGGCGACATCACTGCCACTCCCGCCGCCATCACCGCTTCCGCCCGCGCCCTCGGCAGTTGCGTGGACTCGAACGGCCAATGGAACGAACCTCCCCGCCGCGTCATCGTCACCAACATCATCCGCAACGAGCAACTCGATGGCGGCGCGTCACATGCATTTGTAGAGGCCGATCGATTTCATCGCCCCGCTCCTTCTGCGATGAACGACAGTTCCTCCGCTGGCGCTGTTGTCTTTGTAGGGCCCGATGGAAGTTATCGGGCCGAAGGCGTGCATAGCACGCCTCCCGTTCCCGCCGGTGCTATCGACGACGCCGAGGTTCGCGACTTCTTCTCTGCTTCCGCCTCTTCTCCCGAAATTAGAAATTCTCCTAACTCCTTCAAATCCAAGGAGCCGCCAATTTCTAATCGATAATTTTTGCGCACTCTTTCGAACGCAGACGAAAAGGAGAACCGCTAGAGAAGACACAAAGACACATCGCGCCAAGCGAACGCACACGATAAAGCCGCAACGACGCTGTGTCGCGGCTACTGCTGGGGTTGCTGGCCCATGTTGCCGAAGGGCCAGATGCCGAAGAGCTTGAGGAAGACGTCGTCGTGCTTGTCGATGAGCATCTGCGCGGATTTCTCCGGCGGCCACGGCGAAGCGAGACGCTCGGGACGGTCGGCGATCCAGAACGCGACGAGCGCTTGCACGGCAGCGTCGCGATCGAGGACGGCTTCGTCGACTTTGTCGAAGCTGTCGACGGGCGAATGATGCGTGTAGCGATAGTCGGGCGAATCCTGATCGAGATTGATGCCCGGCAGGCCGGCGAGAATGAACGGGCCGGCGTCGACGCCGAAATCGGTGTTGTCGTTGGCGGTGATGGGGCCGAAAGCGTTGAGCGTGGCGGCGAAGGCTTGCGCGGCGGGAACGGTGTCGGTGCGGCCGCCCATGTTGAGCGCGGTGACGGGGCCCTGGCCGTTATCGAGAATCACGGCGGCGACGTGATCTTTCATGTCGTCCTTGTGCGTTTTCGTGTAGGCGAAGGAGCCGAGCAGGCCTTCTTCTTCGCCGGTGAAGAGCACGAAGCGAATGGTGCGCAACGGCTTGATGCCGGAGCGAACGATGGCTTCAGCGGCGCCGAGCGTGGTGGCGACGCCCACGCCGTCATCCGTCGAGCCCTCGGAGAGATCCCAGGAATCGAGATGGCCGCCGACGACGATGACTTGTTCGGGATTCTGCGTGCCGGGAATATCGCCGACGACGTTGGCGGTGTCGACCGGGCCGTCGGTGACTTTGTTTTGCACGTCGATGTGGATGCGGACCGTTTTGCCCTGGTCGAGAAGGCGCTCGATGATGCCTTGGTCTTCGGCGGCGATGCTGACGACGGGAATGTCGAAATAGGTGTTGAAGCCGAGCGCGCCGGTGTGCGTCAGATGCATGCCCTGCGATTTCGCGCCGGCCTGGCCGCCGATGACGGCGACCGCGCCGGCATCATGCGCTTTCACGAGCATGTTGCCGAATTTCGCGAAGGCGGCCATGCCGTTCGCGGGACGCACGCCTTTCTGCACGGCGAGAAGAACTTTGCCGCGCCAGTTGCTGGAATTTTGCGCGATTTCGTCGTCGAGGTCATAGACGTTGACCGGCACAACATCGGCGTCGACGCCGCCGGCGGGAGTCGAACCGACCCAGCCCATCGAGTCGATCATCAGCGGATGCGGCGCAGGAGAAATAATTTTTGCAGAGGCGGAGACGCGCGTCCAGCCGCGGAAAATCTGCCAGGGTTCGGCGTGAACATTTTGCAGGCCGATTTTTTTCATCGTGTCGACGCCCCACTGAATCGCGGCGTTGCACTGCGGCGAGCCGGTGACGCGCGCGCCGATGTCGTCGCTCAAATATGCGAGCTCGGAATAGGCGTGGATGTTCATCATGGCCTGGCCGGCGATGGCGGAGAGCGCGGGCAAAGTGCCGTCATCGGGATCGGAAGGCGCAGAGAATGCAGAGTTGCTGAACGCGGCGAAGCCAATGGCGACGGCGAAAATCGCGGCGAAAACAAAAACGAGCACAGCGGAAGATTTTGAATTTTTCACGGACATCTGTTTGTGCGCCTCCAGCGAAAAGCCTCGCGAGCGAATGGCGAACATTTTGTCAGATGGATGCGCGCGAAGCAAGCTGGAGGAAAAGGCCAGGGCAAACGAAAAACGAAATTTTGGCATCTATAGTTATGTGGTGCGCAGGAAAGCGTAACTTCAGTCGGCCGGCCCGGGAAGAGGGAGGAACGGAAACCGGAGCAGAGGTCCTGTGGTTAATTTATAAATCTCCGAATATCCCCATGATTCAAGAGTGCGATAAAATAGGGCCCGAGGCGGTCTGGCGGCGGAGTTGCGCCAGGCGGGCTGCGACTGAACTGAACTTTCTTGCGGAGACTTTTTTCCTTATCGAACGTCAATTATAGAGCTGGGCCGCTGGCCCGCGAGAGACGAAAGGGAGGGACGGAAAATGAGCAGCGGAGTGGTTCAAGTGAAGCGAGGAGCAGCGGTAACGATTTTGATCGCCGCGCTGATCGCAGGAGCGTTTTTGGGTACGTGGGCAATTCGCTGGGCGAGCCACGAAGTTCTGGGAGCGCCGAATGTGCCGGTGAAGCTGGCGGGAAATTTGAACCCGGTGTTGCTGGGAGGATTTTCGAACGGATTTGCATCCGTGGTGCGGCCGGCGCTACCGGCGGTGGTGAATATTTCGACGACGCGAGTGATTCACGCGCAGCAAGGCGGGCAGGGATTTTTCGGCGATCCGTTTTTCCAGCAGTTCTTCGGGAACCCCTTCGGGCAGGGGCAGGGCGTGCCGCAGACGCAGAAGGAACAGAGCCTGGGTTCCGGCGTGATCATCAATCCTGACGGCTACATTCTGACGAACAATCACGTGGTGGCGCA
>JASHRL010000244.1 GCA_030037355.1 Candidatus Acidiferrales bacterium
GCATGGGGTTTGCAGAAGCGCTTTCGGATGACGGCAGCTTGACCGGGCGCGGCCTGCCGTGGATTCGCGGCCTGGTCTGCGGATTGATGACCACACTCGGAGGAATCGGTCACACGCTGCCATTCCTCATCGGCCAGTTCAATCTGGCCCTAGGCATTGCGATTGCGGTTGTTCTCGTCGAACTGGCAACGATCACATGGGTCCGGCGGCGCTATATGGACACACCAATCTTCTCGGCTGCTATGCAAGTGGCCCTGGGCGGCGCGATTGTTTTCGCCACGGGCGTGCTGATCGGCAGTTGGTGAGCAAGGAAGTCCGCGCGAATGCAGAGCGGTGGTCGAAAAAGAATAAGATTGTCGGGAACAGTATTCTATAGTTAACCTGAAAGCCTTCGGAGGCGCGATGTCCTCATTCGATCCGCAGTTCGCATATAACGTTCTGCTCCCCCTGGCGGAAGATGCCTATCTGGCAACGCAGACGCCGGGCCAGTTTCAATTGCCTGCGGGCTACAACGTTGTCGGCCAAATCGTGATCGACCCGCCGACGCTGGCCGCCAGAATTTTAAAAGTATCGGCGAAAAACCAGGCGTTTCTGAAGAAAATTCAGAGCGCAGCAAATGCCTTTGGCTGGGTGCTGCAAAATCCCTCCGCAAAGACCGTCATCGTCACGTTTCGCGGAACCGCTGATTTGCACGACTGGCTCGACGATTTCGACTTCCTTCCGGAACCTTATGAGCCAGTCCCGAACTTCGGCACGGTGCACCAGGGATTTCAGGCCGTCTATTTGTCCATCTCCGGCAGCGTCAAGGCGTTGCTCAAGACTCCGAACTTAAACTGCAGCCGCTTGATCTTGACGGGGCACAGCCTGGGCGCTGCGCTCAGCGAACTTGCCGCGCCCGATGTCCTGGTAAACAGCGGCCTCGGCATTACACCGGAAGTGCAGAATTTCGCCGGGCCGCGCGTAGGGCATCCGGATTTCGCAAACGTGTTCGATGTGCGTATCGACACTTGCTTTCGCGTCGTCAATGTTTGGGACATCGTGCCGCAAGTTCCGCCGCCGGTGGCTCTATTTGAACACGTGGGCATGGCGGTGAAAATCGATGGCGGTTTCACGCTCGATGAGCTTATCGCGCATAGCCTCACGCAAAGCTATGGTCCGGGACTGAAAAAACTGATTCCTGCAGCGGGCGCTGCGGCGCAAACAATCACGGCGCAAAGCAGCGCGACAGCCGGCTTCCCGAATCAACTGCTCATCGGCCGCGAGCCTTAGTTCTACTGCGGAGAGGAGTATTCTTTGAATTCACTGAATGAGATGGGCAGATAGTGGCTGTGAACTGCAGGGTCAGGACGGCAATATTCGCCCGCAAGCCATGCCGTTCCATCGGCAAAGTAAATGTCATACGTGAGAAGGACCTTCTGAATCGTAGATATTGGATAGTGCGCTGCTGCAACGTGTTCTTTGATCTCGTCGTATTGGGAAGCGAAGGATACTGTCCGTTCTTGTCCAGGCGGGAGGAGAAGGGGTGGACCGGGGTTCTGAGGGCGTGCCCTGTCGCCTGAAGTTGTATGCCAATAGAGGTCGTGTTCCGACAGCAGGCCGAATTCAATTTCTGTGCCGCCCAAGAAAGGCCGCTGGCTCGTGCCGTTTCCCGTATCCACGAGAAGGAGCCGGACTTCCACGCGAGTAATGTCTTTCGGCGACTCATTCTTGATGACGAGCGAGATGTTCTTCAACCAGTCTTCGTCGCCTTTGATCGGGACGCCTGGCGTGACGGGGTCGTTGCCTTCTTTGAAATCCGAGACATGAATCGGCTCAGACGGCCACGAATACTCGGTGAAAATCATGGGACCTTCGGGACGCGCGAAGTCCAGAGACACACTATCGCCGTCCTGCGTCCATGTACCTTTGATCTCTGTCATCGCCGGGGAATTGACTGTGCCCGAGTATGAAGCGCCAAGGGTGGGCACATCGAAGGTAAGGTAGCGGTGGCCACGGGGACCGCGGATGGCTGGAGTAATAGCAAGATTGGTGAGACCGAGGTCGATGTTATCCAGAGCCGCCTGGTAGCACTGGGCATCCTCCCTATCATTGCACCGAATGTGACCTTGAATGTGCAGCGTCAGCGGGAGTTGCGAGAAACCCTGCTTTAGCGACGCTTGCCAATCTCCGGTGATGTCTTGCGCTTGGGCAGGAAGAGGCACGAGTGCGAAGATTGCAGTGAGGATGGTGAGTGAAATCGCCGGGCAAGCTAAGGAACTGCGCGTCATGGCTCCTCCTTCACGACGCCCCAGGGTTCCGACATAGCACCCTAGCCATGTGACGCCTATATTAGCATCTTCGTTTCAGGCGCGCTCAGACGAGTTGCAGCAAGAACTCCGACTGGAGCATGAGAATTGGCTAACGCCTTTAAGCTATTAATGCGTTTGGTGCCCGGGGCGGGAGTCGAACCCGCACGACCGTTTAGGGTCCGAGGATTTTAAGTCCCCTGCGTATGCCATTCCGCCACCCGGGCACAGTGCGAAGCCTATCGTACCAAAAGCCCACGGCAATATCGCGCGAGCGAGGAATTCTTATCGGAATTTGCTCGGCAAACTGAGGAGGACGAAATGGTCAGCGGCAGCCGGCGCTAGCTGCGACTGCGAGCCTGATGCAAACGTCTGAGAAGTTGAATTTGCCCAGCATGATAAACGTCGTGGAAAGCGATTCCTGCAATCTGCGCGCTCGCGGTTCCTCTGTGTCCGGGCGCCGGGCGGCCAAGCGCGCTCGGCGCAAATTTTGCAACAACCTCGCGCAGTTTTTTGTGTTCTTCGTCAAGTAGCTTCAGGTCGGCACGCCACGCCTTTTCGCCAAGTGAGCCGGATCGCACAAACCAATTGCGCCCGGATAGCGCAAATCGGTCGCGCTTCTCGCCGAGCAGCCTGCATCGCACAGCGTATTTCCAATAGGCTGCATGAACGACGATTTCCCAGATATTATGACGTCCCGCAGCAGGACGCCACGCGGCATCGCGCGCGCTGAGTCCACGAACCGACGCACGAAGATTTGGCCCGTGCCAAGCGGGCTTCGAATATCCCTCGTCGATTAATCGAAGCAGGTGAACGGTTTCCGCGACGGGCATTTGGCTGTCCCCGCGTCAATAAAAAAGATGTGCAATCGGCCGCACAAACTTAGCGACGGGAAATTATAGCAGCCGCTACTGCGCGTTTGAATTCAAATGCACGTTTTTCAATATTTTGATTTGGCTGATCGCAATCGCTCGCGTGCCGCCGCGCTCGTACAAGGTTCCCGTGACTTGCACGTATTTTCCAATGTAAGGCATTAATTTCTGATGCTGGTCCACATCGGGCATGGAACTGGAAATCGGGAAATACATTCTCCCAGCCTTCGTCAGGATGATGAGGGGCGACCCACGCTTGGCGCAATCCAACGCGCATTGCAAGTTGAAATTCGTGGCAGTGGCGGCAGAGTTTTCGATCGGGCATGCAATGTCGCGAACCAGCCCCTCGATCGTTACCATGGGGGGATTTGCAGATGGCGAAGATGCTGTCTTGGAATCCTGTGGCAGACCAAACGCTAAACCAGCCGCCACGCAAACTAACAGGCAGATGCGAGAAATAAACTTCATTTGTGGCTCCTTCACGATAAGCGTTGGATTGTGCAACATGTGTGAATTCTTCAAGGACCACATCTTCCTGGGCGCTGTGGCCGCTGTCGCTCAGATTCGGCTCGACAAGAGCAGGAACAGACGAATTTTCCGTCTGACATTGCAGGCACCACTAGCAGCCCTTCATTTCGCGCGGCGACACACCAAGGATGCGCCGCATGTGCGCCGCTAAATGGCTTTGGTGCGTGAAGCCTGTTTCCAGCGCCACCTGGCTGATCGAAGCCTTGCCTTGCCGCAGCGCCAAAGCTGCGCGCTCCACTCGACGCCGGATCACATACTGGTGCACGGGTATCCCGAGCGATTTGCGGAACAAGACCTTCAGGTGCGAGACGCTCACGTCCGCAACACGTGCGATAGCCTCGAGCGAGAGATCTTCGCCCAGATTGTCCTCGATGTAAGAGATCACCTGCCGAAGTCTGCGTGCTGGCAACCCGCCATTCGCCGATGCGCGTTTGCCGCTCAACGAGCTGTGGCTTCGCAAGAGGCGCGCGCCAAGCGCGGTCGCGAGACTCTGCAGGAAAAGGCTTCCATTGGGATAACCCTGCTCCATTTCGGCCATCAGCGCCCAGCCGATATGCTCGATTTGGCGGTCTCGGATCTGGAATCGGTCACGGAGCTGCACCTCACGTGGATCCAGTCCCGATTCTTTCGCAAGCTGCTGAAGAAATTTTGTCGAAATGCTGAGAAGCAGAGCTGTGTCTGTCTCTTTCATTTCCCAGCGCGCGGGCATTCCGCTGGGAATGATGTCGATATCGCCGTGAATCGCCAAGCCGCTGTATTTTTCACTTCCATGGCGGCACTCCAAGCGGACTGGCCTGCCGACGTGAATGGCGACGACGGATCTCGTCCGGCTCGGAGCTTCCACCAATCCTGGCGCATCGGCTTGCAGAATTATGCGAAGTTGGCTCGATGCTGGTCCGGAATCCAATATTCGCGTCGGCGATGCAGGCCCACGCACAACCGTCGCACTCTGCGGGTTCATTTAACCCTCTGGACCATCTCTGTGTACGAATTCTCTAAGCGCACAAGAATCCGCGCCAGCGAAGAGACCACACCCATCGTACCTGACGATTTCAGTTGCCGAATGGCGCGAAATGGTTGCTTTTGGCGGGCTTGCGCACAAAAAATGCCTAAAGAATTTCGCGATCTGCCGCCGGCGCATCATACGTTTTGGAGCGTGCCACGGCCGATTTTCTGTCCGAATTTGCTCCACGTCGCCCAATCATGAGCGACACACTCAATCCGGCTGGGCCATTATGAAGTTCGCTTGCATTTAGGCTGCAATGATCATGGAGAGGTCCGCCCGGTCGAACGAAAGGCGAACTATGGAAATGCAGCAAAGGCGAAGCGAGAGATTAAGGGGCGTCAGGGCTAGCACAACATTCATTAAAGTTCAGCCCAACATCTCAGGACGATCATGCGATCGGATTTCAATAAACGATCTTCGGGCGGCGGCGCTACTGCTCCTACCCCAGGCTCTGCTGCAACCGATGGCGGAGAATTGAGGCTGGAGCAGATCTCCAGTCTCAATTCCTCAGCGGACAGATGCGAGGACGCGCGGTTTCTACCGTCCCCAACGGAGCATCATGATGACCCTTCGCGGTCTCAGCCTTCAATCCCCGGCCCATGAGTTGTAAAATGGGCAGAGATAGGAGAGGACAGAAATGAAAAGGTCAGTGATTTTTCTTTTTTTCTTGGCCGGATGCCTGGGCGTTTTGGCAGTGGGCTCGCAATCCGGCGCCCAGGGAAATTCTCAAACCCAAGCGGCCAATGCCACCACGGATCGCAAACCTGTGCTCGTCGAACTTTTCACAGCGGAGGGATGCTCATCTTGTCCACCGGCGGAAAAACTCCTTGCAGCTCTCGAGGCCAGACAACCAGCGCCCAATGCTGAAATCATTCCACTGGAAGAGCACGTCGACTATTGGGATCACGATGGATGGGTCGATCCATTTGACTCTCCCGCGTGGAGCGCGCGGCAGAATGATTACACCGTGAAATTCAAGGAGGGCACTGCTTACACACCGGAAATGGTCGTCGATGGAGATGCCCATTTTAACGGCAGTTTGCCCCATACGGCGGTCATGGCCATCGAAGCCGCTGCGCGCGAACCAGAAACGGATGTCACCGTATCCTCCGGCCAGCCAGGATCGCACGACGCGGAAGCCTTCGACGTCAAGGTCGCAGGCCTTCAGGGCGACCCGCAGGGCGACACAGTTGACGTCTGGCTCGCGATAACTGAAACCGGACTTCGTTCCAACGTGACGGCAGGTGAGAACGCAGGGAAGGAACTCGACCACGTTGCCGTCATGCGATACCTGCACAAGATTGGTGTCGCGCGAGGCGGTGATCCTGTGGCGTATAGCGGTACGCCTGAAGTCAAGCTGAAGTCGAACTGGAACCGGCAAAACCTGTCCGTTGTCGTGTTCGTGCAGGATAAGAAGAGCCTGCGTGTTCTGGGAGTAGCTTCAGCCAAAGTCGCGGGCTGACGAA
>JASHRL010000245.1 GCA_030037355.1 Candidatus Acidiferrales bacterium
CCCACTTCCTCGACCGCCATCACCTGCTGATAGTTTTCAATCTGCTCGCGAATAATCTTTGTGATCTCGTCAGCCTTGATCGTCGCCATTCCTGCTCCTATTGCGATTCCAATCGCGTACGCAGCCGGTTGAGCCGTTCGCGCACCGATCCGTTATAAATTGTCGATCCAATTCTCACCGTCGTTCCGCCGATCAGCGACGGCTCCAGCCGGTACTGCGCCTGTATTTTCTTTTGCGTGATTTTTTCGAGCGTTTGCGTCAGCCGCGACTTTTCTTCCGCGGAAAGCTCGTGCGCCGATGCGACCATCGCGTCCGCGATTCCCATCCGGCTGTTCATCTCCGCTTCGAACGATTGCCGGATTTCACCGAGAATCCCCGTGCGTCCATGGTCGATCAGCACGAAGAAAAAATTCCTCACTTCCGCGTGCGAACCCATCTTCGCGGCCAGCTCCGCGACCACTGCCTTTTTCTTGTCCGGCCCGATCGCCGGAGTCGCCAGCAAATTCCGCAAATCCGCCGATTGCCCAGCCGCCTGTACGAAGTCCGCCAAATCCTGCCGGATCTTCGCAGCATCTTTGCTCTGGAAAACGGCGTCCGCCAGCGCCGCGGCATACCGTTGCGCGATGGCGCTCAATTCGCGCTCCCCTGCAAATCCGCGACAAATCCGCGGAAGAGCCCCGCTTCCACTGTCGGCGTCATTTGCTGTTGCAGCAGCGCTTCGGCGCGTTCCACCGCCATCCGCGCCGCAATCGCCTTCAACTCCAGTTGCGCCGCGCGTTCCGCCGCTCGAATTTCCATCTGCTCCGCCTGCTCGATGCGCTTCGCTTCTTCCTGCGCCAGCGCGCGAATGCGTTCCACTTCCGCCGCGCTCTCCTTTTTCGCTCGCGCGCGAAGCTCCTCGACTTGCTTATCGAGCGTCGCCATTTTCGCCTCAGCCTCGCGCTGTTGCCGTCCGGCTTCTTCGCGTGCGCGCGTGCTCTCCGCAATCGCCGCGGCGATCACTTCCCGCCTGCGACGGAACGCCGTCGGCGTCTTCTTCGCAAACGCCCAGATCAGCACCGCCGCGAAAATTCCGAAATTGATCCACCGGTAGATCCAGCCGGTCGTCGTGTTCGCTTCATCTGTCGGATTCGATTGCGCCAGCGCCGGCGCTGCAAAAAGCGCGGCCATAAACGCCATTGCGCCGAGCCACGCTGCAAAGCGTCCCATCCGCCGCATCATCGCGCGTCTCCTGCTGGCCGCGATTCGAGAATCATCTTCGCGATCTGCCCCGCCATCACGCCGCTTTCGCTTTCGAGCTGTTTCCTCGCCGCCTCAAATTCCCGCCCGATCCGTTCCTTCTCTTTGCGTACCGTTTCCTGCGCCACGCCTCGCGCTGCGCGCAGCACTTTCGCTCGTTCTTCGAGCGCCGCTTGCCGCACCGTTTCCTGCTCGGTGAACACACCCGCGCGCGCTTTGCGCAAAGCCTCTTCGTACGCTTCGGTCTTGTCTTTTGCCGCCGCCTGAACGGCTTCGGCGTCCTTGCGCGCCTGATTGATCCGTGCGTTTCGTTCCGTTAAGACGCGCTCCAGCGGTTTGAAAAAATTCGCGCGCAAAAACCAGTAGAAAAGAAGGAATAAAAGGATCGTCGGGATCGACTTGAGGAACAGTGCTTCGAGCTGTTGCAGGATCTGCATCGCACACTATCGCGAACGCCGCATCGCCTCCCTGGATTTTCTCCGCAATCGGCGGCTCGCCGCCGCCGTCAGGCACACGTTTCACTCACCGCAGAGCCAGCAATTATCGCATCCCTTCTCCGCCTCGTCAACCGCCCCTCAAATCCCGGCAGTGTGTCAGTTTGAATTCGCGTACAAGTAGAAGGCGACCAAGGAGAGGCCAATGGAGACAAGGCCGAGAATTAGATACGTGACAACGTTCTCCCGAAAACGTTTCGGCTCCTCGTCGCGGGACACAAAACCGCGGTGGGCTGCGAAGGTTTTCCCGGTGAGTATGGAGACCGCCGCGATAAGCAAACACGCGAGCCCAATGTACATGCAGACGTACCGACGGCTAGTCAGGTATAAGAACCAATAGCCTTTGTCCATGTCAGTTTGCCAGAAACACGATTTCTTCTAGGCTCCAAACGTGATCTGCTAGGCCCGGTTCCATTGCTGGCGTAATTCTCAGCGTCTTAATGAATCCTTGCGAAATCATAATGCAAGAAGTGAATCGCGACCATCCTAGCGTGATTTCCAGCCTTCTTGGAAAAGGCATTCGATAGGAACCGAATCCTATCTCTTCTTCTCATTTTCGCCGAATTACTGTTGACAATCTTGTCAACATCTGCTATTCTGTTATTGGTATGTCTAACTGCTTCATTTTCGCCGCTCAACCCAGTCCCCGGGGCTCTCGGTGGCCTCTCGCCGCCTAGCCCTTCCGATACTGTCCGATTCCGGGATTTGCCCTCAAAAACTCAATTCTAATCGCTTGTCCTATGAAGAATTAGAACTGACCGTAACCCACACAAAACAAACAATCGGACCTCGTTCTAATCGCTTATTCTTTCGACTTTTTGAAAAATTTTACGATTTCGGACACCACGCTTGCCAAACCACCAAAGCTACGCCGCATCCTTCGCCGATCGCCCCTCCCAGCCAGCCGCGGAACTCGCGCCGCTCGGCTCCGCGGACCCTGTTCGGGCCCACTCGTCGCCACATTCGCCGCACTGCCGGCCGCATCTCGGATGGTGGGTCAATTGGAATTTTCTGGATCGTGACACAAGAAAGGGGCCTCCCAGGTCGACGGCTAGTCGAGCCTGGGGGATGGAAGTCAAAATTCCAACTGGCCCACTACCGCAATCTCCCCCGCCATTTCGTCCCGCCCCCGGGAATGCTATGCTTATCCGCTCGTTTTCAATTCAAAGGAGAGTCCGTATGCCCGCTTTCGCCGGAGTCGATTTTCTCGACTTCGATTCCCTCCTCACCGACGAGGAAAAACTCTCGCGCCAGACCGCGCGCAAATTCGTCGACGACGAAGTCCTGCCCATCATCGAGCAATACAACCGCGACGCCAAATTTCCCATGCAGCTTGTCCCCACCATCGCCGAGCTCGGATTTTTCGGCGCCAACTTGAAAGGTTACGGCTGCGCGGGAATGTCCAATGTCGAATATGGCCTCGTCATGCAGGAGCTCGAGCGCGGCGATTCCGGCCTCCGCAGTTTCGCTTCCGTCCAATCCTCGCTGGTGATGTATCCCATCTACGCCTTCGGTTCCGACGCGCAAAAAGAAAAGTGGCTCCCGCAACTCGCCTCCGGAAAAGCCATCGGCTGCTTCGGCCTCACCGAGCCGCAATTCGGCTCCAATCCCGGCGGCATGCTCACGCGCGCCGTGCGCAAAGGCGACAGTTACATCCTCAACGGCGAGAAAATGTGGATCACCAATGGTTCGCTCGCCGACGTCGCCGTGATCTGGGCGAAATGCGAAGACGAAAAAATTCGCGGCTTCCTCGTCGAAAAAAATACGCCGGGATTCAAGTCCTGGGATGTTCATGGCAAATGGTCGCTCCGCGCTTCGACGACTTCCGGCCTCTCCATGTCCGATTGCAAAATTCCTGCGGAGAATCTCCTTCCTTCCGTCGAAGGTCTGCGCGGCCCGCTCTCCTGCCTCAATCAAGCCCGCTACGGAATCGGCTGGGGCGGCATCGGCGCGGCCATGGCCTGTTACGATACGGCGCTGCGCTACGCGAAAGAACGCAAGCAATTCGGCAACAAGCCCATCGCCTCGCATCAGCTGGTGCAGGAAAAACTCGTCTGGATGATTACCGAAATCACCAAGGCGCAGTTTCTCGCTCTGCAAGTCGGGCGCTTGAAAGATCAGGGCCGCGTGCATCCTTCGCATATTTCCATGATGAAAATGAACAATGTCTCCATTGCGCTCGAGACGGCGCGCAAGGCGCGCGAAGTTTTGGGCGCCAATGGCATCGTCGATGATTACTGCATCATGCGCCACATGACCAATCTCGAGTCCGTCTACACCTACGAAGGCACCAACGACATCCACAAATTAATCATCGGTGAGCGCATCACCGGAATCGCGGCTTTCGAATGATCCGCCTCGCTTCCATCAATCACCGCGCTAGTCGATGTATCCGCCTTTGCGGAGTCGCAGCAACGCTTGCGTTTGCGGTTTCATTTTTCCTCGGCGCAACTTCCTACGTTGCTTCTCCCGCTGACAATCGTCCCAAAGTACGCGCCAATACTCCTTTCATCAATCGTCCCAAAGTGCGCGCCATCACCGCGTTCATCTCCCTCGATTCCGCGCGTTACGAAACGCAAATTTCAGAAACGATGGCCGCATTGAAAAAAATCAAAGGCGCTTACGAAAGGGCCGGTTTCGAAGTTCAGACGCTTCGCATCACCACGCAGCCATTTCCCGAATACACTCACAGTCTCTCCGACGCGCAAGCGCTCGATTTTTTCAAAAAATATGACGCCCTCGCCGCGAAAGATGGTTTCGACGCTTCTATCGGCGCGGCCATGCTCTATGAGGGCGATAATCCTCACGAAGCTCGTCTCCTCGGACAGATCATTGCCTCCACGAAAATTCTTGAAGGCAATATCGTCATCGCAGCCGACGATGGAATTCACTGGGACGCGATTCCCGCCGCGGCGAGCTTGATTCACTATCTCGGCGCGAATAGCGCCGGCGGCCTCGGCAATTTCCGCTTCGCTGCCATCGCCATGGTCCCGCCCAACACGCCGTTCTATCCCGCGTCTTACCAGATGAACGGAGACCATACCTTCGCGGTCGGCTTGCAATCCGCCAATGTTGTCGCCGCGGCCCTGGCTTCCACGCGCGATCCACAAAAGGCGCAACTGGCCATCGAGAATTCTCTCGGCAGATGGGCGCGCGAAATCGAAGCCATCGGCAAGCGCGCCGGCGAAGAAACAGGCTGGAAATATTCGGGCATCGACCTCTCGCCCGCGCCGTTGAAAGACGTTTCCATCGGCACGGCCATTGAGAATTTCACGCGCGAGCCGATGGGTTCGAGCGGAACGCTTGCCACCGTCGCCCTCATCACCGGCGCTTTGAAAAAAATTCCCGTCATGCGTACCGGCTATTCCGGTTTGATGCTTCCCGTGCTCGAAGATTCCGTCATTGCGCAGCGCTGGAGCGAAGGCCGATTGTCCATGGATTCCCTGCTTCTTTTTTCTTCCGTCTGCGGCACAGGCCTCGATGTGATTCCCATGCCCGGCGATACGACCGAAGCGCAAATCGAGCCGATCTTGAAAGATGTCGCGAGCCTGGCGTACAAATGGCACAAGCCGCTCTCCGCGCGGTTGCTGCCCGTCGC
>JASHRL010000004.1 GCA_030037355.1 Candidatus Acidiferrales bacterium
GGTTGCGCGGGCGTGGAGGAAGTCTGCCCGTTCTTTGCGTCCGGCATGCGGAAAATCAATTCGCCTGGCCGCGCCAGTCCCATGCGGTCGCGGGCAATTTTCTCAATCGCTGCCGGATCGGTCTTGAGGTCTTTGATGTGCTGTTCCAGATCCGCATTTTCTTTGTCGAGTTGCGCAATCTGCGCCTGCACTTCTTGAATCTGCGCTTTCGAGCGGTGCATGGCCATCAATCCGTGCGTCCCGAAAACATCCTGGAGCAGAAGCAGGAAGAACGCCAGCGCGAAAAAATATCTCGCATTTTGCCGGAAAAACGATGCCTCGCCGCCGCTCTTCATCCGGTGATCCACTTCCGCGCCTCCTCGGCCATTTCTTTGGATTTCGAGATCGATTCCGCCTCCGCGTAAACGCGCACCAGCGGCTCCGTTCCCGAAGGCCGCATCAGCACCCAGGAGTCGTCGTCAAACACGAGCTTCAACCCGTCCGTGCGATCCGTGCGCGCCACTTGGCGTCCGCCGAACTCCGCTGGCGCGCGCCCAAATCGTTGCGGCAAGCTGGATACAACCTCCGGCGCAAAATGCAAATTCATGCGCACCGGCCAATACGCGCGGCCTACGCGCTTGAAGAGCGCTTGCAACTGTTCCGCGATAGACTTTCTCCGCGTGGCCATCATTTCCGCGACAAGCAAGCACGCGAGGATGCCGTCTTTCTCGGGAACGTGCCCGCGAATTGTCATCCCCGCGCTTTCTTCGCCGCCGAGCGTAATCTTGTCGCGTTCGAGGAATGGCCCGATGTATTTGAAGCCGACCGGCGTCTCAAACACCGGCACTCCGTGATGCCGCGCCACCGCATCGAGCAAATGCGTCGTTGCCACGCTCCGCGCCGCGCCGAGCTTCCAGCCGCGCGTCTCGATCAAGTAATCGAAAACGAGCGCGAGCACGTGATTCGGCGAAATAAACGTCCCATCGCCATCGAGAACGCCGAAGCGATCCGCGTCGCCATCCGTCGCCAGCCCGGCGACGGCCTTCGCCTCCGCGACGGCTCGCGCCAGCGGCTTCAGGTTTTCTTCCGAGGGATCCGGCCCCGACCCATAGAAGAGCACATCGCGCTTCGTGCGAATCGCGTGCACGGAAATTCCATGTTGCTCAAGCGCGCGGTCGAGCCAGCCAGCGCCGCATCCGTGCAGCGCATCGTAAGCGAAATTCATCTTCGATGCCGCGATCGCGTCAAATCGCACCAGCTCGCCGATGCGCTTGAGATACGCCTCGCGCAAGTCAACTTTCTCGAAGTGATGCGACTCGCCATGTTCATCCACTTCCGCAAAACGGTCGGCGAGTTTCCGCGCGCGTCCTTCGATGTCGTGCGTTACTTCCGGCAGCGCCGGTCCGCCGTCGGGGCCCGAGAATTTCAGTCCGTTATATGCCGCCGGATTGTGGCTCGCCGTGATGTTGATCGCGCCCTGCAGTTTGCGCCGCAGAATTTCATAGGCAATCGCCGGCGTCGGCGTCGGCCCGCCGCAAAAAAGGACGCCGCATCCGGAATCCGCCAAGACGCCGGCCGCCGCGCGCGCGAATTCTTCCGAGAAAAATCGCGTGTCGTATCCGACGAGCAGCGTCGGATGCTTCGAAACGCCGCGCACGTGAGCCGCAATGGCCGCCGCGGCGATGCGCACGCCTTCGAACGTGAAATCATCCGCGATGATTCCGCGCCATCCCGAAGTCCCGAAATGGATCGCATTGCCAGCCATGCGCGGCTTATTGTATCTTGCCGCGCGAGCGCGCACCATCGCGGAAATGTGCGCGCGCGAAAAGGTAACACGGCGCTTGAATTATTTTAGTCAAGCGTGCGGCGCGCGAGCAACGAAGTTATGGCCAGCGAAATTCTGATTTTCGTCACCTGCGCAACGCGACGGGAAGCTAATCGCCTCGCGCGTGCTCTCGTTCAGGCAAATCTCGCCGCCTGCGTCAACATTCTTGCGAATCCGATTCGCTCCATGTATCGCTGGAAGGGAAGAATTGAAACCGCAAATGAAATCTTGCTGCTAATCAAATCCACGCGAGCGCACTTTCGCGAATTGGAGCGCGAAATCCGCCATCGCCACAGCTACGAAGTTCCGGAAATTATTGCATTGCCAATCGTGAATGGCTCAGAACCATATTTGCGTTGGATTAGGCAATCCGTTCAATCCGTTGGGCCGGCGAGGAAGGCAGCCCGCAGGAAGCAGCGCTAAGCTCGCGCTAAATTTTCGCCAGCGCGTAGTCGAGGTCCGCGATGATGTCCTCAACATCTTCAATCCCGACGGATAGCCGAATCAGTCCATCCGTGATGCCGATCTGTTCCCGGACGTCTTTCGGCATCGACGCGTGCGTCATCAGCGCGGGGAGAGAAATCAGCGTCTCAACTCCGCCCAGGCTTTCGGCCAGCGAGCAGATTTTCACGTTATTCAGCACGCTCCGCGCCGCTTCGAGCGAGCCCACGTCGAAAGACAGCATCGCGCCGAAACCGCGCTGCTGCTTTTTGGCGACGGCGTGCTGCGGATGCGCAGCAAGACCCGGGTAAATCACGTGCTTCACCTTCGCATGCCCTTCGAGATGTTTGGCGACCGCCATTCCGTTCGCGTCGTGACGCTCCATTCGCACCGCCAGCGTCTTAATGCCGCGTGACACGAGGAAGCAATCCATCGGCGCAAGCCCCGCGCCCGCCGAGCGTTGCAGAAAATATATTTTCTCGGCATCCTCCTTGCGCGACAGAATCACCGCTCCTCCCACGCAGTCGCTATGCCCGTTCAGATATTTCGTCATCGAATGTACGACGATATGCGCCCCATGGCTCAGCGGCAGTTGCAGGTACGGGCTCATAAACGTATTGTCAACGACGAGCGTAATATTTTTCTCCCGCGCCAGCTTGGCGACCGCCGCAATATCCGTCACGATCATCGTCGGATTCGTCGGCGTCTCGACGTAAATCATTTTCGTGTTGGGGCGTAGATCCCTCTGGATCGTTTCCAGACAAGAAGTGTCCGTAAAGCTGAACTCCAGTCCAAGCTGTACCAGAAACTGCGTCGAGAGCCGGTAGACGCCGCCGTACACCGCGCGCGACAGGATGGTATGGTCGCCGGGCCGCAGAAGACGGAAGACGCAATCAATCGCTGCCATTCCCGAAGTGAAAACGTATGCCGCCGTTCCGCCTTCCAGCTTCGCGATGGTTCGTTCCAGAGCTTTGCGATTGGGGTGGTTCGTTCGCGCATAGTCGTATCCCTTGTTCTCGCCCAGCGCCGGCTGCACGTAAGTCGAAGTCTGATAGATCGGTGCGACGATTGAGCCAGTCGAAGGGTCCGGTTCCTGCCCTACGTGAATCGCGTCCGTCGAAAATCCCATCGCGAATTCTCCTCTAGCTTTTCATGGGCCGCGAAGAACTACGAATACTCGCCGCCAGCTTTGTTTGGGGGTTCGATTTCTGTTGCGAAATTCCCATCTTGGGTATAAAAAGAAAAGCGATCCTCGAATCTGCGTCACGGCCGTAAATGGCCGAATGAAAGTATCGCAGAGGATGCGCAGCCGTCAATCGGGGGTCGCTAACCGCATGTCTGGTGCAAGATGCGCGCCCTGGCTATGAAGAATCTTCCTATCCGACCATTTTTCAGGAACGCCGGTTTTCCCATGCTCCTCTTCGTTTTGGCGATTGGAACTTCCCTTGCTCAGTCTTCAACGGATCCTTCAAAGAAAGCGGACGACGCTAAGGATGCGGTCACCGAGCTCCAGATCGTCGTCACCGGCGCTCCCAAAGGTGTTCCCGTCGACAACGCCAGCGTTTATGTTCGCTACGATGAACCTCGTTTTCTTCGTCATGACCAGGAGATTGAGCTTGACCTCAAGACAGATCTCAAAGGAATCACACGAGTAAAGAACGTTCCGCAAAAGAAAGTCATGATTCAAGTTGTGAAGAATGGTTGGAAACCCTTCGGTCAGTATTACGTCCTCGACAAAGACAAGATGACGATCAACATAACCATGCAGCAGCCTTACCATTGGTACTAAAATTGCCGTTCGCCGCGCCTGCATCTATTCCGTGCCTCGCTTTGCTTTCGTCGGATTCTCCATCAACCTTCTTCGAATGCACTAACTTTGTGCAAAGAGGATTAGGCGCTTGAATCACGCGCGTTTAAGATGCGCGTAACACAATTTTCCACAAGGTTTTCAACACAACTGTTGAAATCTAAATCGGCGCCGCACATTTTTTCTTTGACATGTTGCAAATCGGCACTCACCGCGGGCTCGTCAGATATTTGCACCGGCCGCGCGCCGCACGCTCCGCCGGCTCTCGCTGCTCCGTGATATGATTTGTCTTCAACGAGATGAAAATTCTGAGTGAATGAGACGCCTCATCGTCAATGCGGACGATTTTGGTTTCACGCGCGGCGTCAATGCTGGCATCATTCGCGGACATCTCGACGGCATCATCACCAGCGCGACCATCATGGCTTCCGGCGCAGCCTTTGACGATGCCGTAGCGCTCGCTCACGCTCATCCGAAGCTTGGCGTGGGCTGTCATTTAGTCTTGGTCGGTGGCAAAGCTGTGTCTCGCGTGCAACATCGGAACTCTCTATCGGACTCAAATGGGAATCTTCCTTCATCTTTGGCAGCGCTCATTGCGAAGTTGACGGCGAATCGCATCCGCAGAGAAGATATTCAACGAGAACTCCGCGCTCAGCTCGAGCGCGTTTTGGCTGCCGGTATCAAAGTCACCCATCTCGATTCGCACAAGCACACGCATTCGCATCCGCGTGTGCTGGAAGCCCTCGCCACCGTCGCCGAGGAATTCGGAATCACGCGGATTCGCCGCCCGTTTGAGAGTACTGGCACGCTCTCCCGCTCCTCCTCGCTGAGGAATCCTTGGAAGCAACGCGCGCTGGCTCGCGCCGCTCGTCGCTGGGAAGGGCGCTTTGATGAAATTTCCCGGTCGCACGGTTTGCGTTCCCCTGATTACTTCTGGGGTGTTGGCGCAACGGGAGCATTGAATCGCGAGGCCATTCTGGGGATTATAGAGGCAGCAGGTTCGCTGCCGGAGGGAACCGGCGAACTCATGTGTCACCCCGGCGAATATGATCAGGACCTGGAAACGTCAGCAACTCGCCTGAAAAGGGAACGCGAAGCAGAATTGAAAGGGCTTATGGATCCGGTCGTGGCAAAAGCAGTGAAGCACCACAACATCTCATTGATTGATTTTCGCCAACTTTGAGCAGCCCGATGCGCCAAATCGCCAGCACGCCTCCGAAATACTCGGTCGTCATCCCCATGCTCAACGAACAAGGGAGCGTCCGCGAACTGTATCGTCGCCTCTCTGAAGTTATGACTGGCCGCTATGATCCCGTTGAGTTTATTTTTGTAGACGACCACAGCTCGGATGCCACCCCGCAAATTCTTGCGGATTTGGCAGATGAAGATCCCCGCGTCACTTTTCTTCGCTTAAAGAAGAACTACGGCCAGACCGTTGCCCTGGCCGCCGGCTTTGACCACGCGGCGGGCGAGATTATTCTTTCCATGGACGGCGACCTCCAGCATGACCCCGCAGACATTCCGCGGATGATCGACGCGCTCGAATCTTCCGGCTGCGATATCGTTAGCGGATGGCGCGAGAAGCGTGTAGATAACTTCTTCTTTCGCCGCGTGCCGTCCCGTGTGGCCAATTGGGCGATGGCCAAGCTTTCCGGAGTCAACATCCACGACTTTGGTACCACTTTTAAAGTCTATCGCCGCGAAACGATCAAAGACGTCCGGCTCTACGGCGAGCTCCACCGCTTCATCCCCGCCTTGGCCTCGTTGAATGGCGCGAAAGTCGTTGAAGTTCCCATTCGCAATATTCCGCGGCCCGAGGGCAAGTCCCATTACGGTATTTCGCGAACTTCGCGCGTCTTCTTTGACCTCATCACCATTCGGTTCCTGCTGCGCTACATGGCGCGCCCGTTGCAGTTCTTTGGCCCGGCCGGTTTCCTTAGCTTTCTCGCCGGTGCGTTGATTCTCGGTATTTTGTTTATCGACAAGGTGTTCAGAGGAGCCCAGCTTTTCGTACAGCACGGCCCGCTCTTGATCCTCGGCTTGCTTCTGTGTCTTTTCGGCTTCCAATTCCTTTCCGTCGGCCTTCTTGGCGAACTAATGATGCGCAATTATTTCGAAGCTCACCAGCTTCCTCAATACCGTATCGAACGCAAAGCGGCTGACCCACAATCTGACGCCGCACGCCCTGACGCCATCCCGATTGCGCGCCCTCGCTAAATCTGCTATCTATAGAAATATCGCTGTGGGAATCTACAAAATGACTTCCAACAGCATTTATTTGCCGACTGGGGCGGCCGAAAGGGTGAAAACAAGTCATGTGTAGGAAAATTTTGGCCGTTGTGGCAGTCCTTGCTTTTGCCGGCCTGCTGTGGGCTTCCGACGAACCGTGGAAGACGAAACCCTATCAGCAGTGGGACAAAGCCGACATTGACCTGGTTCTCAACAACTCCCCCTGGTGCAAGAAGATAACTGTCGACGTGAATTGGAAGCCGATTAACCCAGCGTCCGTCGGTAAAGTCGTCGTTCCCGATCAGGACCAAAACGTCGAGCTCCGCAATCACATGGAAACTCAAAAAGGCGGCATGCCCGACACTTCACCACCGGACGCAAGCATGACCTCGATGGCCCCGGGTGGTGACAAGTCGGCACAAACAGCATTTACTATCCGCTGGTACTCATCTCGTGTTGTGCGCGAGGCCCTTGCGCGCGAAGCTGTACTCAATGGCAGGATATCCGAGGCGCAGGGGGCTCAGCTTCTGGCTGAACCGGTGACCGACTATGAAGTCATCGTCTTCGGTCCCGATATGACCCCTTTTCAAATCCTTAGCGAAGACCAGTTGAAATCCGAGACCTCTCTCGAAGGCAAGCAATCGAAGCAAAAGGTCGCGCCTGCTACTGTTCGAATCAACAAGGCTCCCAATGGGATGGTCACTGGCGTGATTTTCCTGTTCCCAAAGAAGACTGCGGGCGGCGAGGATGTCGCGTCAACCAATGAGAAAGGCTTCGAGTTCGCTTGCAAGGTGAAAGGCCTGGATCTTCACAACACATTCGACGCTCACAAGATGATCGATGAAAAGGGAGAGGATTTCTAGGACACGGTATGCACAGGAGAATTCTCGCTACTTTCGGCGTGTTGATTCTTGCCGGTTTTGCTTGGGCGTCCAACGAGCCTTGGAAGACGAAGCCCTATCAACAGTGGGACCAGCATGACATCGAACAGATACTCAACAACTCTCCGTGGGGTAAGCGGCTGATTGTTGCGGCAAGCTGGAGGCCCGCTCAATTCCAGAATACGAATCAATCTGGCCAGTCGCAACCGAGTGCCGGTGATCCTGCTTCAGCAGGGAGCCAGAATGGTGGCCCGCCGAAAGGGGCTGCGATGCTGCCGAATAACGGAAGGACTGCGGACACTGGGGATCAGCCGGCAGCCGGAATGATTCCACAGACACCTTTCTTCATTCGGTGGTACTCGTCTCGCGTCATGCGCGAAGCGCTCGTCCGCGCCTCTGTCATCAAAGGGCAAATGTCCGAAGCGGACGCCGCTAAGTTCTTGGCCGAACCGGTTACGGAGTACGAAGTTATCGTCTTCGGCCCCGATATGACCCCATTTCAGGCACTTACAGAAGATCAGCTGAAATCCGATACCTATCTCGATGGCAAGCAGTCGAAACAAAGGGTGGCTCCAGATAAGATTCAAATCCATCAGGGCTCAAACGGAAAGACCGATAACGTGGTTTTTTTCTTTCCCAAGAAAACCGCCGGTGGCCAGGACGTAGCCTCGGCCCAGGAAAAAGGCCTCGAGTTTGTCTGCAAAGTGAATGGTCTCGATCTTCGCAACACATTCGACACTCGCAAGATGGTTGATGAGAAAGGTGAGGATTTCTAAGAAGTTTCCAACTTTGCGGCGCCAGAGTATAGTAGCTCCAGCCCAATTGTCGGCCCACATGAACCGGCCCGGTGACTCGTATTTTCACACTCTGAGGAGGAGTTCCATGAAGCGTTTCTTGCAAATCGCGCCAGCGATTGCCTTGTCTGCTTTTCTGGCCGGCCCAGCTATCGCCCAGTTTCGCATGCGCATGCCTTCCGCCGCCGGTGTCTGGAATCCCGTTGTAGGCGTTGGCGCCACCTATGAAATGCAGTCTTCGGATGGCACGAAGCGGAATCTGGACATGGCCATCGTCGGAAAGGAAACAGTCGATGGCGGCGACGCATACTGGTTCGAAATGTCGCTGCCCGGTCGCAACGGGCAAGGCGAAATAGTCATCAAGGATCTGCTCTCCCGCGACGGTGATGTGCTGACCCTTAAGCGCGTTGTCATGCAAATGCCTGGCCAGCCGCCCATGCTCATGCCCGACATGATGATTCAAAGGATGGCCGAGCAACAGGGAAGCAAGGTCGCTGATTATCGCAAGAACGCAGACGATCTCGGCAAGGAAACCGTGACGACGCCGGCCGGTACATTCGAATGCGAACACTACCGCGCAAAGGATGGCTCCGGCGAAGCCTGGCTCGACCCCAAAGCGGGCGGCCCGTATGGACTCGTGAAGTCCGTCTCCGGCAACGGCGGCACGACCATGGTCTTGGTCAAGTCCGTCACCGATGCCAAGGACAAAATCACCGGAACGCCCCAGCCATTCAATCCCATGGGCATGGGCGGCCCTCCGCAACAATGAGCCTCATTCCATAGACTTGTGATTCGCGAGGCGCTCGGCGGCCGTCGGGTGCCTTTTTATTTTCTGCCAAAAATCGCTCGCCAGTTTGCTTCACTTCCGGTAAAAAGGTTGCGATGAATTTGCCGCCAGACAAGTTCTATTCCGCGCGCGTCACGCACCGCGCGGACATCGCTCCGGACCTTTGGATGGTTCGCATCAATCCCGGTGGCGACTTCCGGTTCCAGCCGGGTCAATACGCGACGCTTGGCGTCGAGGACCCGCAAAAACAAAAGCTCGTGGAACGCGCCTATTCCATCGTCTCCGCTCCGCACGAGCCCGAGCTGGAAATTTTCATCGAGCTTGTCCCGCAAGGCGAACTTACGCCCCTGCTTTATAAACTTCACCCCGGCGCGGAGCTCGCCATGCGCAGAGTACCCAAGGGCCGCTTTACGCTCGATACCAAGAGCGGCCGCAAGAATCATCTATTGCTTTGCACCGTCACCGGCGTTGCGCCTTTCGTGAGCTATATCCGTTCCCTCGGAAAGGACGCTCGCGAGGGCAAATTCGCCGGTGAGCATCACCTTTATGTCATCAACGCCGCGAGCCGCTCCCACGAATTCGGTTATCGCGAGGAGTTTGAAGAAGCCGCTAAAGCCTTCCCCTGGCTGACGTACGTCGCCAGCATCAGCCGTCCGTGGGAGGATGCGGATTGGAAGGGCGAAACAGGCCGCGTCGAAGATTTAGTCCGCAAGTACGCCGACGCCTGGGGTCTCGACGGCTCGAATACTTCCGCTTATCTTTGCGGCCATCCGCAAATGATCGACAACAGCAAGGGAATCCTCTTTCGCCACGGCTTTCCAAAAGACGCCGTCCGCGAAGAGGTTTACTGGATCCCCGCCAAAGAAGCTCAGTCCTAATTTTGTTTTCGGTGCACGAGTGCTCTTGCTAATCACTCATCACTAGCCGTTCGTCACTGTTTCTAAATCGTTCCGCCTGCGTCCGCGATCTCATGAATCGCATTTCGCGTCGCCCGCAGTGGCACGGCTACGTGAACTGTTTCGTCCGGGTCTTGCACGTCAACCACAATCGACCCGCCCTGTTTCACGACCGTGGCGTGCTGCTCGTGATCCGTCACTTCCACGAGCGTTCCGTCAGGGCAATTCGCCAGGCCGGAGAGCGCCGCATCCACCACGGGCATGTACGGCCGCAGATTCTGCGCCGCGGGCGCCAGATAGTGGTTCGGCACCATTTCGAGCGTTAGCGGCACAAGCATCGCAGGCACCACGAGCGAGATGTGATGCCCGTCCGTTTGTTTCTCATTCACCTTGACGTGAATGAACCCTTCGCTCGAAACCACCGCGCCTGCGACGAGCGCTGTGCCGAAAAACCCCAGGCCAATTTTCGCGAGAAGTATCATTTGCGCTTCTCCTTCGCTGCGTGAAGCGGCAGCGTTGCTTAGTCCGCTGTGTTGCGCGAATCGATCCACACGCGCACGGTTTGGTCTTCATCCGTCACGGTCACTAGCGTCGTGTCTCCGGCCTTTTCCAGTGCCTCGATCGCCGCTTCGAGGTTAATCTGTTTGTCCGTGCCGGAACCGAGCGCCTGCGCGACGGCCCACGGAATCGTCACGTCGACCTTCTTCTTGTCGCCCTTCTCGGTCACATGCACGATGAGGTTGCCATTCGACTTCGCCACGCGCACATCCTTGTCCGGCGCCTGCACAGTCACAAATTCGCCGTCCGGAGCGTTCTTCACGGCATCCAGAATCATCCGCAAATCGACGCCATTCGCGCGCAAATCGCCGCAGTCGATTTCGCCGCCATGAAATTGTCCGTGATTGATCGCCGGTATCACCGTCTCGACCAGCGACAAAGGAATATTGACGCGCACTTTTTCCTGATTCGACGCATCGTCGACCCTCACGTGCAAATAGCGCGACGGCGGTGCCGCCAATGCAGCCGCGCTCAAGCACAGCGCAGCCAAGCCCACGAGCCCGGTTCGCAGAGTGTTTGTCATCTTCGGATGCCTCCTTGGGCGTCCAGCTACAGTTACGTACAGCCTTGCAAAAAAGTTCCCTGTGTATCTCCGGCTGCCATTTTCGAGCTGCCGGTCTCCCTGGCCACTGCCGCCGATCCTTTAGCTGGGCAGCCGGGCGCGCATAATTCGCGCAGCCGTCAAAGTGGCGCCTTTCGCCACGCTTCCGCTATCGTCGAGTTCGTTCCACCCCGAATTTGCAATGTAATAGAACTCGTCCGATTGGTAATTGACAGGGCCGGCGCTGCCCTATGGATGCTCGTCGTCGCTGCGGAGATGTTTCGGCTAGGCTCGTTGCGGCTTTAAAAATAATACCGAAAGCGGTGGCAGCCGTAACTTGACGGAAAATGGACGGTCGTTCCACGGAATCGGTTCCGCGCGCACGCCGCCGAGATTTCCGGCGTCGTCGCCGCCGTAAAACGACGAATCCGTATTGAGCGCTTCGCGATAGAAGCATTCTTCCGGCACGGCGACGCGGTAGTCCTCGCGCGCCACAGGAGTGAAATTGCAAACGACGATCAGAAAATCTTCCGCTTTTCGCGCGCGCCGCACGAAAGCCAGCACGCTCGCATCTGCATCGTGAGCTTCGAGCCACTCGAATCCTTGCCATTCGAATTCCACTTCGTGCAGCGCCGCTTCTCGCGCGTAGAGCTGATTCAGATCGTTCACCAGCCGCTGAACTCCCTGGTGTGGACGATATTGCAATAAATTCCAGTCCAGGCTTCCGTCTTGCCACCATTCATTCCATTGCGCGATTTCGCCGCCCATGAAGAGCAGCTTCTTCCCCGGATGCGCGTAGAAATAACCGAAGAGCAGGCGCAAATTCGCAAACTTTTGCTTGTCGTCTCCGGGCATCTTCGCCAGCAGTGCCCGTTTTCCGTGAACCACTTCATCGTGCGAAAGCGGGAGAACGAAATTTTCGTTGAACGCATAGAGCATCGAAAAAGTCAGTTCGCCATGATGAAATTTTCGGTGAATCGGGTCGAGTGCGAAATACCGGAGCGTGTCGTTCATCCATCCCATGTTCCATTTCAAATCGAAACCCAATCCGCCCGCGTACGTCGGCCGCGTCACCGCCGGCCACGCTGTGGATTCTTCCGCAATCGTCAGCACGCCCGGATGCTGCGCATGCACCACTTCATTCATGCGCTTCAGAAACGCGATGGCTTCCAAATTCTCTCGCCCGCCGAATTGATTCGGCAGCCATTCCCCGGGCTGTCGCGAATAATCGAGATACAGCATGGACGCCACCGCGTCCACTCTCAGCCCGTCGATGTGATATTTCTCCAGCCAGAAAAGCGCGTTCGAAAGCAGGAAGTTCTGCACCTCGTTGCGCCCGTAGTTGAAAATCAGCGTTCCCCAGTCCGGATGCGACCCTCTTCTCGGATCTTCATGCTCGTAGAGATGCGTGCCGTCGAAAAGCGAAAGCCCGTGAGCGTCCCGCGGGAAATGCCCCGGCGTCCAATCGAGCAGCACGCCGATGCCTTCCTGGTGGCACCGGTCGACGAATTCCATGAACTCCTTCGGCGTTCCGTAGCGGCTCGTCGCCGCAAAATAGCCTATCGTCTGGTAGCCCCACGACAAATCCAGCGGGTGCTCCATCATCGGCAGCAATTCGATATGCGTGTATCCCATCTGCTTGACGTAAGGAATCAGCGCGTCGGTCATTTCGCCATAGCTCAGCCAGTTTCCGTTTTCTTTTCGCCGCCACGACGCGAAATGCACTTCGTAAATCGAAATCGCCGCGTGTTGCCAGTCGAACCCGGCTCGCGCCTCGACCCATTCGCTGTCTTGCCACGCGTGGCCGTCGATCGCCGCCACCACGGAGCTCGATTTCGGCCGTATCTCCGCCGCAAATCCGTAAGGGTCAGCCTTCAGTGTCAAAATCTCGTTGAACCGCGACCGGATTTCAAACTTATAGAGTTCTCCGTCTCCAAGCTCAGGGATGAAAATTTCCCAGATGCCGCTCGCGCCGCGATTGCGCATCGGATTCACGCGGCCATCCCAATCGTTGAAGTTTCCGACCACGCTCACGCGCTTCGCATTCGGCGCCCACACGCCGAAGTGGACGCCACGCACGCCCGCGACCTCGCGCACATGCGCGCCCAGCTTCTCGTAGTTTTCGTAATGCGTCCCTTCGGAGAAAAGATGCAAATCGAAGTCCGTCAGCAGGGGAGGGAACGCGTATGCATCGTGAATTTCCCGCGCATTCCCGTCGGGATAGGTGATACGCAAAAGGTAAGACGTCGGGCCAGCATCAGTCAGGGCTCTTGTTTTTGCCCCTGCCGGAATAATCGCCTCATAAAGCCCATCCGGATGCGCTCGTGTCGCAACGTGCGCTTGGCGTTCACGTCCCCACAGCACAGTCACGCTCGCCGCGTGCGGCTGCATCGTTCGAATCGCGACGCTCCGCTTCCCGCCTCTTGCGACGATATGCGGTCCGAGCACACGGAACGGATCGGAGTGCTCCGCGCGAACCAGCGATGCAATCTCCGCGTCCGTCGCGGGCGCGTTCGCTGCCTCCGCGGTCGTATCCGGCTTGTCCAAAGTTGACAGCCCGTCCTCCTCGAATGCCCTCGTCCATTTTAGCGGACTGCGCCTCCGCATACCAATGCGCTCGCATCGCTCATGCGTCTGCCGCGAGAGGTCGCGCTGCGGCGTTCGCGCGCTGGACAGAAAGCGGCCGCGCGGGTAGGCTATCTCGCCTGGGGAATCTCGTTGTTGCTGAGGAGGATTCTCTTATGAAGAGAGTCGCATCGTTTCTCACTGTATTGTTGTTCGCCCTTGCCACCGGTGCCACGGTTACACTAGCTCAGGCTGCAGCCAAGAAGGCCCCGGGCCCCGAACAGATTCTCTTGCATCAGTGGAATGCCATCGGCAACAAAGTCATCGCCATGGCCGAAGACTGGCCCGCCGACAAATACGATTATCGTCCCAACGATCAAGTCCGCACCTTCGGTCAAATTCTTGCTCACATCGCGGAGGTGAACTATTTCGCAATCAATCCCGCGCAGGGCAAGAG
>JASHRL010000024.1 GCA_030037355.1 Candidatus Acidiferrales bacterium
CCAGGACGGTGGCAGTTTGATACCGCCGAAACGTCTTGCCCACCGGATCGATCCCTGGAAAAAACTTCCGTGCCAGCGTCTGATTCACGATTGCCACTTGCGGCGCAGTTGCGTCGTCCTGTTCGCCGAAATCGCGCCCCTCGATCATCCGCGAACGCAGCGTGGCGAAGTAACCGGGTGTGACGTAATTCAGGTAAACGTCCCGGTCGTCGCCCGCCGGCGCATTCGGACCATCCACCACGATGTAGTCGTCCACCTCCCCGCCGCTGATCGGCGTCATCATCGACTCGCCGGCCGAAATCACACCCGTCAGCGCCCGCACTCGCTGCAGGATCTCCTGCTGCGTCGTCGCGAGTTGCGTGCCCGTCTGCGCGGCGTTATGCAAGTCCACTTTGGCCAGCAAGACGTTATTGCGGTCGAATCCCATATCGAGATTCAGCAGGTTTGCGAAACTACGGATGAAAAGACCCATCGTCGCGACCAGCACCAAAGAAATCGCCAATTGCGCCGCCACCATCCATCGCCCCGCGCGGAATTTCGTGTCCCCTTGCGTTTTCGTTGACGACACGCCCTTCATTGCCTCCGCGAGCGATACCCGCGTGGCGCGAAATGCCGGCAGTATCCCGAAGAGCAAACCCGTGAGAATCGCCGCTGCCGCTGTGAAAATCAAAACCCGGCTATCCAGCGTCAGGTCCAGCGAAATCTTGTCCTTGCCTGTTGAAATGTAGTCGACCACCAGGCGGCTGCCCCATTGGGCGAATAGAATTCCCAGCAAGGCGCCAGCGCAGGAGAGCAGCACGCTCTCGGTCAGCAATTGACGCACCAGCCGCGTTCGTGAAGCACCCATCGCCAGCCGCACACCGATTTCTTTCGAACGCGCGGAGGCGCGCGCCAACATCAAGCTGGCGATATTCGTGCAGGCCAGCAGAAGCACAAACCCGGCAATCGCCATCAGCGTTTCGAGCGGCAGATCGTACTGGTTGCGCAAGTTTGAAATTCCTGTGCTTGCCGGCAACGCCGTCAGCGTCCAACCCAGGAATCTTTTCTGGTCGCCCGGCTTCCAGTTCGTGGGCACTGCCTCCGCGAAAATCTGAGGCGAAAGGACGGCGAGGCGGGCAGAATTCTGCCCATTGCTCATTCTCGTCGTTTGTCGTGCGATCACGTGGAGCCACCAGGCTGAGCGCTGATCGAGCGACGAATTCTTGCCTTCGACGACCGCTTCCGAACAAATAGGCGCCGCGACATCGAAGGCGCTTCCCACTTCGGTCCCGAAAAACCCTGTCGCCGAAACACCGATTATTTCGAACGGATGGCCGTTGACGGAAATCGTGTTTCCCGTGACCGATGCGCCCCCGAAGTGCTGTTGCCAGAACCCATAACCCAGCACAGCGATGCCCGGGCAGCCCCGCCTGTCATCATCCGGCGCGATCAGCCGTCCTTCTGCGGGGCGCACACCGAGCGTCGAAAAATAGCTGCCGCTGACATAAATTCCCCGCACATCTTCCGCAACGCCGCTCGGCGCAAGATTGAATTGCGTGTCTCCCCACGCGAAAATGTCGGCGAAAATGTCCTGCCGCGCCTTCAGCGCCTCCCACAACGGGTTGGTATAGACGGTGCGCGGACTGCGTCCGAAACCGTGCGTCATGATTCCTACTTGCACCAGTTGCTCGGGATTCCGCACCGGCAGCATGCGCAACATCACCGTGTCCATCAGGCTGAATATCGCCGTGTTGGCGCCGATGCCCAGGGCAAGCGTAAGCACCGCGACGGCGGTAAATCCGGGATTCTTGCGCAGCATACGCAGGGCGTAGCGCACATCCTGCAGGAACGATTCGAGCGAGGGCAATCCGCGAAGCTCTCGATGGGTTTCCTGGAGTTGCGTGCGCCCGCCCAGCCGAATGCGCGCTTGCCGCGCCGCTTCTTCGGGCGACATTCCTCGCCGAATATTCTCGTCCGTGAGCATATCCAGATGAGCATCGAGCTCGATCAAGAAGTCGCGATCGTCTTGATTTGCGCGGCGGCGCGAGAGATATCCGCGAATGCGGTCCAACCATGCGCGTGCGGCTCCAGACATGGAATCAGCTCCTTTCCGCGAGCCGCAGTACGCGGCCTATCACGCCGGAAATCTTCTCCCAACTTTCCGCTTCGGCGCGGAGCTGCTTGCGGCCAGCTTTGGTGATGGAATAAAACTTCGCCTTCCGATTGCTCTCAGAAGCGCCCCATGCCGCCGAAATCCACCCACGCTGCTGCAACCGAACAAGCGACGCATAGATCGTTCCTTGATTGATCTGCAGCAGTTCCTCACTCACCTGTTCGATGCGGCGGGCGATGCCATAACCATGCAGTGGCCCCATGGCTTCAAGCGTCTTGAGCACCATTAAATCGAGCGTGCCTTGCAGGATTTCGGATTTGCCCGACGGCATGACTCCTCCTGTGGTGAATCCACATGAGAATCGCAGAAGACCTGTGGCATGTCAACAGGAAAACGCCGGTGGGGACTGTAGCGGAATTAGCCCAATTCGGCAGGGGCGATCTGCAAACGACTAATCGCCGGCGGCCGCTTACTGCAGGGTGCCCAGCTGGAAATTGAGCGTGGCGATCTGCATTTGATAATCGTAACGCGCGCTGGTTTCCTGAATCTGCGCCTGAGTTTGATTCAACTGAGCCTCGCTGAGTTCGACGATGGAGCTGAGGCCAAGTTTATAGCGAGACTGAGCCAAATCCAGCGCTTCATTGGCCTCATCCAAAAGCTGATCCGTGACGGAGAGCCGTTGAAACGCGGAATTGGCATCCAGCCAGGCCGTGCGAACATCGCGCGCGACCGTGTCTTGCGTGTCGCGAAGATAGGCGTCATCGGCTCGCGCGCGCGAATTGGCTTCCGTGCGCAACGCGCCGAATAGATGGCCATTGAAAATAGGTATGTTGATGTTGAATCCAGCGGCAGCGTAGCGAGGCGAATGCAAAGTGGAATTATCCGGCGTTTCGGGCGCTAGGCCGGCGGTTCCGGCCGCGGAAACCGTTGGAAACCACAGATCATGCTCGGCGGTGGCATAGAGGTGCGCCGAGGTCGCTTCGCTGCGAAGACTAATCAGTTCCGGACGGTTCTGAAAGGCCTCCTGCAGGAGGCCTGAAAAATCAGCCGGAGGAGCCGAAGGTAAGGGGACTTCAGTCAACTGAAAGACTCTCTGATCCGAAGATCCGAGGGCAGCGGCGAGTTGGGCGTAAGAAGCATCGACGTCGTTTTGGGCCTGAATCAGGAGAAGCTGCGCCTGGGCAAGGTTGACGTTGGCAAAGCTGACATCCAAACCGGAGCGAATCTTATTGCGCTCGAGAGCAGTGACCTGATCGGAAACCAACTGACGTTCCTTGACTGTCTCCTGCGCCACTTTGAGCAGCGCCTGAGCCTTCAAAACTCCAAAGTACGCGCGGTCGACGCCGAGCAGAACATCCTCGCGGGTGGTCACAACATTTTCCTGAGCGGCCTGGGCATGAAGATCCGCACTCTTCGCCAAATTGTGAGTGCGACCAAAATCCGTGATTAGCTGCGTGACCGTGAAGCCGTCGGCGTATTTGTCAAAAACTGTGGGCGAATTCAGCGCTCCCGCGGTGATGCGGCTGTTGTTTTCCGCAGCTGCGCCGGTCATATCTCCATAGGCCGTCGGATAGTATGCCGAGATCTGCTCTGTTATCTGCGCCTTGGCCTCGAATGCCAGGTTTGCGGCCGCCTGAATCTGCGGGTGGTTCTGAATGGCGATGCGTTCGGCTTGTTTGAGAGTCAACTGCTCGGACGCAGGCTGAGACAGGCTCTGCGCGATCGCGACCGGGACAAGAACAGAAAAAAGGAACAGGCAACACCACTTTCTCATTGCGCTTCCTCCACGAGCCGCGGCGACTGCGACTGAGATCGGCGCCCATAGATCATCAGGTAAGCGGCGGGCACCACGAAAATCGTCAAAATCACCGATACGATCAGGCCGCCAATGATCACACTGGCCAAAGGCGCATAGGCTTCGCT
The DNA here is from genome assembly GCA_030037355.1 of Candidatus Acidiferrales bacterium. Classification (GTDB taxonomy): domain Bacteria; phylum Acidobacteriota; class Terriglobia; order Acidiferrales; family UBA7541; genus DAHUXN01. The sequence goes on from JASHRL010000024.1 coordinate 4,016, forward strand.
GCCCGGCTCAAGCTTGAACGCCATAGGCAGCAAACCAACGATGGTTGCAAGAGAGGTCATCAAAATGGGGCGCAAGCGGATACGGCAGGAATGCGCGACAGCCTGGCGAACGCCGTGACCTTCCTGTCGAAGGCGGTTGGCGAAATCCACGATCAAGATGCTGTTGGAAACCACCATTCCGGTGAGCATCACGACACCCATCAAGGATTGAATATTCAGCGTTGTGGTGGTGAAGGCCAGCGTCAGCATGACGCCGACAAGACCGGTGGGTATGGCCAGCACGATCAGGAAGGGATCGAGGAACGAAGAGAACTGCGCAACCAGCACAAGAAAAACCAGCAAGATTGAAAGGATCAACCCGAATCCAAAACTGCGGAAGGACGCATTCATTGTGTTTACAAGGCCTCGTATATTGATGCGGACATCAGGAGGAACCTGGGTCGCGGCAACAATCTTTGCCACTGCCGCAGAAGGCTTGCCTAAATCTTCTCCGCTGGGGGCGACATATACGTCGATCGTGCGCTCCAACTGATAGTGGTCGACTTCCGTGGGCGTCAGAATCGGCGTGATGCTGGCGACTTGATTGAGATATGTCGGTAGCTTCAGGTTTGGCGCGTGCAGAGGCATGGTCTTCAAGTCTTCGATGGTCTGGACTTGATTTTCGGGATATTGCACGGTGACGAAATAATTGTTGCCGGTTTTGGGATCGACCCAATAACTGGGAGCGATCATGGCGTTGGAGGTGAGCGAAGTGATGACGTTATCGACCACCTCCTTGGGGCTCAGGCCAAGTTCGCTCGCGCGCTCGCGATTCACGTTCATGAGGAGAGCGGGATAGTCCAAATCTTGCGGGATATAAACATCGGAAATCCCCGGCAGCGCCTGAAATTTGCTTTGGAGACTCAAAGCGATGCTGTCTGCGGCATTCATGTCCATTCCGCTGACCTGAACGTCAATGGGCGCGGGCATGCCCTGATTCAAGACGGAATCGACGAGACCTCCTGACTGAAAATAGGTGCGCAACTGCGGAAGGCGCTGCGCAATCCGGCTGCGCACCTCGTCCATATAAGCAAAGCTGCTGACTTTGTGATCCTCTGTCAGTCCAACTTCAACGAAAGCGGTGTGCATGGCTGCGTTTGGAGTAGTCAATGCGGAGAGATCAGGGTTCACGCCAATGTTGGAGACGATCGTTTGCAAGTCCGATGGGCGAACAATCTTGCGAACGATGTTTTCAACCTGCTTGACGTAATCTTCGGTGACGCCAAGCCGAGTTCCCGTCGGAGCCTTGACGTTGATCGTGAACTGACCGGCATCTGTTCGCGGGAAGAACACCACACCCACGAGAGGATACAAAGCAAAGCTGAGAACAAAGATTCCGATGAAGCCGAAGACTACAGCCTTTGGGTAATCGAGAGTCTTGCTCACCCAAACGTCGTATTTCCCCAACATGCGTTCGAACATCATGTTGAAGCGAGCATGGAATCTCGCGCCCCATGATTTCTTTGCGCGTACTTCGCTCTCCGTCTCGACCGCGTCCGGCGACTTACCCTGGTGCATGACTCTCTTGAGAAGATGGGCGCAGTAGAGTGGCACGACGGAGACCGCGACGAAGTATGACGCGAAAAGCGAAAGTACGACGCTCAATGCCAGAGCGGAGAACAGGAACTTGCTGACTCCGTACAGGAGCGTCACGGGGAAGAAAACCACGACCGTAACGATGGTGATGGCAAGCACGGCCAGTGCGACTTCGTTGGTTCCCTTTTCCGCAGCAATGAATGGCTTTTCGCCAAGTTCCACGTGGCGGAAGATATTCTCCAAGACGATCACGGAGTTGTCGATCAACCGAGAAAACGCCAGCGCCAGACCGCTGAGAATCATGCTGTTGACCGTGGCATTACCCAGATGGAGGAAAAAGAATGTCGCCATCACGGAAATCGGAATCGAAAGAAAGACGGCTGCGGTGGCGCGAGGACTGCCGAGGAAAAGCAGTACCATCAACGCCGTCAGGATCAAACCTATCCCGCCCTCACGAAGCACCGTGGAAATTGCTTGCTTGACGAATACGGATTGGTCGAAGACCACGTGTGCGTGCAATTGCGACGGAATATCGCGGAGATCTTGAATCTCTTTCCTGATTCCATTCACGACCGCGATCGTGTTGCTGTTGCCGCCTTGCTTCTGCACAGGAACGTAAACCGAGCGCTGGCCGTTCACGCGAACGATGTTGTATTGCAGCGCTGATCCGTCTACAGCTTTGCCCACATCCGAGACAAAAACAGACTTCTCTCCTTCTGTTTTCAATGGCAATTGATTGAGCGCCTGCGCATTGGGGACTTGCGCGTTGGTATAGAGATCATAATCAAGCGGACCAATGCGGACGTCGCCGGCTGGCAAAATCAGGTTAGAACTGTTCGTGGCGCGCACGACGTCCATGGGACTCAACTGATGGGCCTGCAGTTTAAGAGGATCCACATAGACCATAATCTGGCGGTATTTTCCGCCGTAGGGAGGCGGGACCGTTGCTCCCGGCACGCCGGCGATCTGGTCTCGAATCTGGTATTGCAGGTAGTCGTGGAGCTGTGTTTCAGACAAACCTTTGCCGTCGACGGTGAGAAGGCAAACGGGCAGGCCGGATGGATCCATCTGCATCACGACGGGAGGCAACGTTCCTTCTGGCAGGCGGCGCAAATCCGCCATTGCCAGGTTGGAAATCTCCGTGACGTCCGCGTTGGCATCCGTTCCCGGCTGAAAGTAAATCTTGATGAGGCTGACTCCGGACAACGAACGGGATTCCTGGTGGTCGATTCCAGCGCCAAGCGTGAAGAAACGTTCGAACGTGTCGGTGATATCCGCTTCGATCTGCTCGGGAGGCATGCCGCTGTAAAAAGTGGCGACCTCCACCATGGGCAGGTTAATTGGAGGGAACATATCCACGGGCATTTGAACCAGGCTGGTCACGCCGAGGACGCACACAAAAAGGCAGATAACGACGATAAAATAAGGATGGCGCAGAGAAAATGATGACATAAAACTCCTATTTAACCTGGGGTGGAGTCACAAGCGTCGGCTCCACGAGTTCGCCGTCTTTGAACTGTTCCTGTTCTCCGAACACGACGCGATCATCAGCTTTCAGGCCGGACACCACTTCAACAGCCGTGGCGTCTTGAAGACCTAAGGTCACGTTGCGCTTTTCGATGTGATTGCTTTCATTGACAACCAAAACAGTACCGTGGCCTTGACCGGAGGACTGGACGGCCTGAACTGGCACAGTGAGAACGTTTTGCGCGGTCTGCAAAGGAATGTCGACGGTTGCGTACATTCCAGGAACCAGCTCGTAACGAGAATTGCGAACGTCCACTTCGGTGTGCATCGTTCGTGTCTGCGGGTCGATCTCGTCGGAGAAACGAACGATCTTGCCTCGAAATGTCCTGTCTAGGCCGGAAACGCTTACGGCAACGTCATCGCCAATGCGAATGTCCGGAACGGCGCGCTCGGGAACCGGAATGACGAGCCGCAACAAATCATTTTGTGAAAGATGGCAAAGAGCCGAGCTGCCGATATTGGATGATGTCCCGGCAGGAAGCAGGGCGCCTGTATACGCGTACATTTGAGTCACTACTCCGTCAAACGGAGCGGTCATGTTTGCATATCCAAAGAGAGTCTTGTCTTTCTCCAGGGCAGCGCGAGTAGCGAGTAGCGCCTGCTGGGCAGCGGAGACAGCGGCATCGGCTTCGAGGTCTTTGCCCTGGGCGACGTCGATATCCTCTTGAGAAATCAACTCTGGGCGCACCTTCTGCACATTAGCGAGGCGCTGATAAGTCACGTGCGCAACAGCGTAGGCCGACTGGGTGCGATGCAACTCCTGCCCTGCTTCGGCCAGTGCTGCTTCATCGTGCTGAATCTGCTGCTGGAGTTCCGGTATCTCAAGAACCGCCATCAACTGGCCGGCGCTGACGTGAGTGCCCCAATCGATGTAAAGCTTCTTGATGTAGCCAGAAACCTTCGCGTAGACGTCGATTTCCTGAAAGGGTTGAAACTCGGAAGCAATCTCGAGAGTTGTGGATATGTTCCGGCGTGTCACCGGGACCACTGCGGCAAGCGGAATGCTCGAAGTAGCTGCTTCAGGCTTGCTGGATGCGCCGCAACCCGCAAGGGCCGCCATAAGAAGAAACAATACTGGCGCGACCCAATAGCGGAAGGGTGAATCGGTGCCGTCGAACGGCCGCGTTGCTCCGGCATATAACTCCGACCCAGAACGAATGTGCGCGACTTCCTTATTTTTTAATTTGATCATGAATGGCACTCGTATCCTTAATTGCTGCTTGAAGCTTCTGCAGCGTGAAATCGGCCGAGCGGCGGATGGCAATCAATTCCTGGCGACGATGCGTAACTGCTCGGGCAGCATCAGGCACGCGAGCCGCAATCTCCAGCGGAACCGTCTGGACTCCGTGACAATCCGCATGAATTAGATCTCCGGGCGAGACCGCTAGGCCGCCCACGCGAACCTTGGACCCAAAATCGAAGACGTGCGCATAGGCGTGAGAAACGGAAACGTTGCCGGCAAACATCGAGAATTCCGTACGTCGAATTTCAGGTACATCCCGCACCGCGCCGTTGGTTACAACTCCCAAACAGCCAAGCCCGAGCAAGATATTGGCGTGAACCTCTCCAATGAACGCGCCCAAACCAGGCGGGCCATCGACGTCTTCGATAACGACTATGCGTGGCGCGGGAACTGTAAGAATGTTGTTCCACCAATCGGTGCGGTCATAGTAGTCAAAATGCGTGCTCCGCTCCATCGGAGGGTTGGACGTCCGAATGCGTGCGGTCACAGCGTAGCCGGCAGTCGGCGCGTGGTTCGGATAGATAGAACGGATGCTCGAATCGGCAAAGCCCGTGTTGGGCAGGCGCACCTGAAACATTTCAATCGCACTGGCCACAACGCACGTGCTCCATCGATGGAACTGTTCTAGCTGAGCAGGTGTCAATCGCTCCGCGCTCATGCGGTCTCCGATCTCGAAGGGCATTATGGACGGCCGAAATACGTCCGGGCCCCAAATCCAAGCTGTTCTGTAAGTTGTTGAAAAAGATTTTGAGGTGTCAGGAAATTGGCTGCGGGGGAGAACGAAACTGCATGGACACTGCAAAGCCAACGGATTCGAGTCGGGGAGCTGCGAAATCAAGAATACGTGCGAAACAAACACGCGGCTGTGACTGTATCAAATGAACTACTGATTGTTGCGGCCCACGATGAAGGACTATCGACGGCGAGACCACATCCATTTTAGTCGACAGTGAAACATGCTGTGCCGATTTCTGGTGCGGATGGTATTTCCCATCCTTGGCCATAGTCGAAAGCCCAGCCACGGTGAATAGCAGCAACAGAACGATCACGCGAACCGCCACGCGTTGGCACTGATAATCTTGTGACGGCGATATCCAGGTCTCTCTGCGAGGTTTCATGGCGCGTTCGTGATGCTGCGACCTTCGCCTGAATCCTGACGGAATTGCAGGCTCCAAGAATGCAAGGCTATCCTACTGCCGTTGTGATGCGGGAATCAAGCAACAACGATGCCTCGATTGTGCGACGCGATAACACATCGGCACACCAAGAAGGTCATTCTTCCTTCATTCTTCAATCTTGATTCTTGGCCATGGAAATTTTCTCATCACAGACGAATATAATCTCGGGTTTATCCGTTTTTCATACCTGCGTAACCTTGACCCTCCATAAACACGTGGCTCGGGAACGCCAAGCAATGTGCTTGGGCCCGGCAGGAGAATCAAAATAGGAGGAGATATGCGCCGTTTTCTCGCACTTGCCTCGGCAGCATTGCTGCTCGCAGGCCCGTTGTCGAATGTGGCTTTTGCTCGCATGCCCGGCCATTCTGGGAGTCAATATAGTGCAACTCGAACTGCGACACCGATTCGGCACATCGTCGTGATCTTCCAAGAAAACATTTCGTTCGATCATTACTTCGGGACGTATCCCAATGCGCTGAACCCGTCAGGCGAACCGGCGTTCCATGCTGCTCCGAATACGCCCGACGTCAACGGCCTGACGCAAGCTCTTTTGACAAACAATCCGAACCTGCTGAATCCCGGTAATGGTACGGGGGCTGCAAATCCGTTCCGCCTCGACCGATCGCAAGCCTCTACCTCCGACCAGGACCACGATTACACACCTGAACAGCAGGCCTTCGACATGGGATTGATGGACCTCTTTCCGGAGTTCACCGGAACCGCCGGGCCGCCGCCGGGGACGCCGCCGTCTTCCGACTCGACGACCGGATTGGTCATGGGATATTACGACGGCAACACGGTGACAGCCCTCTGGAACTATGCACAGCACTATGCGATGAGCGACAACTCGTACGACACGATGTTCGGACCTTCCACCGTCGGCGCGATTAATCTGATTTCTGGGCAGACGAACGGCGTGCTGACAAATATCAACGGCACGGGCGCGCTCACCGACGGCGGCGATGGAACGCTAACGGACAGCGGCGATGCGAATCCGCTGGGTGATGTTTGTTCATCATCCACCAGCGAAGCGTTCTCGATCGGCGGCAAGAACATCGGCGATCTCTTGAGTTCCGCCGGCGTCACATGGGGCTGGTTTGAGGGCGGTTTCGATTTGACCAAGACAAACTCGAATGGAACGACGGGCTGCAAGCGCAGCACCAAGTCGGCCGTCACGGGTGTTACGGAAACCGACTATATTCCGCACCATCAGCCATTCCAGTATTACGCCTCGACAGCGAATCTGACGCACGCGCGGCCAACTTCTGTCGCATTGATCGGCCACAACGGCGACGCCGCGAATCATCAGTATGACATTGACGATTTTTACGCCGCGGTCCTGGCGGGAAATTTTCCGGCGGTCAGTTTCTTGAAGGCGCCTGGGTATGAGGATGGCCACGCCGGTTATTCGGATCCGCTCGACGAACAGAAATTCATCGTGGACGTCATCAATTTCCTGCAGAGTCAGCCGGATTGGAGCAGCACGGCAGTGGTGATTTCCTACGACGATTCCGATGGATGGTACGATCATCAGATCGGCCCGATCATAAACCAGTCAACATCTGCATCGGATGCCCTCACGGGTTCCGGCGCATGCGGAAATGGGGCCAATGCATTGCCCGGGCTCGATGGCAACCCGCATGCGCAAGGCCGGTGCGGTTATGGTCCGCGTCTGCCACTGATGGTGATTTCGCCGCTCGCCAAGCACAACTTTGTCGATCACACTGTGACTGACCAGAGCTCGACCATCCGGTTCATCGAAGATAATTGGCTGGGCGGGGAACGAATTGGATCAGGATCATTCGATGGATTGGCGAACTCGATCGCCGAGATGTTTGATTTTAACCAGCATCCCGACAACGATCTCTTCATCCTGAACGACACGACAGGAGAGGTCGTTTTCGGTCCGGGAGCGTTCCAGGAAAAGAAGAAGTAGATCTACAACTAGACTCACAAAGGCATGTGCGCCGGGCTTCGCGCGCATGCCTTTGTGTTTTCGCGTACGTCGACACGAGAGAGGGTCAAGACGAAATTGTTGATCAATCGCAGGGAATTTCTTCAGAAGTCCAGCTTGGCTGCCAGCGCATTCACAACACTTCCAACACGGATTTGGCCCTATTTTCAGGCCAGTGTACCGGCGCTCGATCCAAATTCGCTGGCGCGCTTCGTTGACCCGCTTCCCATATTGCCCGTGGCTCAGAGCAGCGCTTCGCGGCCCGATCCCACAAACTCAGCGGTGCAAATTCCGTACTACCGCGTTGCAATGCATGAATTTGCAAGTAAGGTGCATCGCGATTTGCCGCCGACGCGGCAATGGGGCTATAGCTCGAATGTCCCGGGGCCGCTATTTGAAACGCGGAAAGGTTCAGGGCTGCTCGTCGAGTGGGCAAATGAATTGCCTGCCAGACATTTCCTGCCCATTGATCATCACTTGGGCGGCGCCGAGATCGGCAAGCCCGAGGTGCGTGCAGTCGTTCATCTCCACGGCGGAAAAACGCCGGCGGAGAGCGACGGATATCCGGAAAGCTGGTTCGTGCCGGGGAACTCTGCGATCTGCCACTATCCCAATGACCAGGACGCGACGCTGCTCTGGTATCACGATCACGCAATGGGCATCAACCGTCTGAACATATACGCTGGACTGCTGGGTCTGTTTGTCATTCGCGACAGCGTGGAGGATTCGTTGAATTTGCCAAGCGGACGCTATGAGGTCTCCATGGTCATTTACGACCGCATGCTGAAGCGCGACGGGCAACTCGATTATCCCGTCTCGGAGAACTCGCCAAATCCGTGGGTACCAGAGGTTTTCGGCGACGCGATTCTCGTGAACGGAAAATTGTTTCCGTATCTAGATGTGGAGCCGCGAAGATACCGCTTCCGCCTGCTGAACGGCTCAAATGGCCGCTTTTATCATCTTTCGCTTGCGAACGGCGAAGTGTTTCATCAGATCGGAAGCGACCAAGGGTTGTTGACAGCTCCCGTGCCGTTGCGCAACATCATGATCGCACCGGGGGAACGCGTCGATTTCATCATCGATTTTGCGGACCACGCCGGCGAACAAATTGTCCTGCAAAATGACGCGTTTGTCGTAATGCAGTTCCGCGTCTCAAGAAAGAAAACGGAGGACCCTAGTTCCCTCCCCTCGACTCTGACCAGCGTGCCACGAATT
>JASHRL010000246.1 GCA_030037355.1 Candidatus Acidiferrales bacterium
TCCTTGCCACGAATCCGAACTCGGTCTTGACCATCCTCGCTGGACAGGTGGAGCAGGTGCTTCCGATCAAGGGCTCAGCGGAATTCGGTGTGGCGGTCAATACACTAACGAACATGGCCGCCATTGTTGACCAAGCGAATGGGAGGCTATTGCTTGTCCCGCTTCCTCGGTAACTGCTTTGCCGAGCGCGGCCAACGGGGGCGTTTTTTCTTGCATCTCTATACTGAGTCTTTTTCACGCGCCCGCGCTGGCCTGCAGGGCCTTTTGGTTGCCGGATTCTGATTGACCCTTTCTGGGAAGGGTGACTATAATTGTGGTTTTGGTTTTCGCGAGATTTTCATTGAGGAGCAAGTATGAAGATTCGAAACGTTAGTTTGACTACTCTCGCCGCTCTCCTGATCATGCCCGCTGCGTGGGCCCAGGCGGCTTCGGGTGCCTCCGCCTCCGCAGCGGGTAAGGTGGCCATCATCAGTCTGCAGCAGGCAATTCTGAGCACGGCGGAAGGCAAACAAGCCGCTCAGGAACTTCGTACCGAGTTCGCCCCTCGCCAGACGGCTCTGGCGAATTTGGGCAAGCAAATCCAGGACCTTCAGCAACACGCGCAGGCCGGTGCTACCACTCTCAGTGACGACGAGAAGAACAGGCTGACCCGGCAAATCAATGACTTGGAGCGTCGCTATCAACGCGACCAGCAGGGCCTCAGCGACGATGGCAATGAGGCCGAGCAGGATGCCGTCAACACCATCGGCCAGAAGATGATGAAGGTTGTTGAGACCTATGCCAAGCAAAACGGTTTCGGCGTAGTCATTGATGATTCCGCACAGAATAGCCCGGTCATCTACCGTGCCGACCAGATCGACATTACCGAACAGATTGTCAAGCTCTACGATCAGACCTATCCGGTGAAGGCTGCTCCAGCCGCCGCTCATCCGGCGCCCTCCAAGCCGTCTCAGTAGTCGGATTTTGCAGAGTCCTTCTCTGCCACCCAGTCTCTGAATAACGAGAGGCTGGGTGGCTTTTTGCCCGTTTTTCGCGTCTGATTGCTCGCTTGCGTTTACCAGTACCTCCGTCTATACTTGAAGCTGTTAGAAGCGGGACGAAAGGTCAAGTGGGCGCGAGCCCACTTTTTTGTTGGTAGCGAAAATCAGTCAGGGGCGTTTCTTGGGGATCTCGACGCCGCTGCTTGGCGGTAGGTTTTCAGGTGTCGATAGACGTCGACAAGATTCGCGAGGCTGCTGAGCGCGTGGCGCGCTCCGTGGGTGTCGAGGTTGTCGACATTGAGTGGAAAGTTGGGAAGCAGCGTCTGCTGCGAATTTACATCGACCGGCCGCCCTCGCCGGAGCAGCGAATCGGGTCAGGCGTCAGCCATAAAGATTGCGAAGCGCTCAGTGAGCAGTTAAGCGTCATCCTCGACGTTGAGGAACTGGTGCCCGGCCCGAGCTACGTGCTGGAAGTCAGCTCACCGGGCCTGGATCGCAAGCTTGTGAAGCTTGCGGATTATGAGCGTTTCATCGGCCGTTTGGCCCGCATTTGGCTGAACGACCCAGTCGAGAATTCGAAGTATTTTGAAGGTCGCCTGGCGGGTTGTGCCGATGGCGTGATTCAGCTATCGGTTCGTGACCATACCGTCGCGCTGCCCTTTGCGAATGTTCGCAAGGCGCATTTAGTCGTCGAATTTTAGGGAGAAGTGACGCATGGCAAGTTTGCTCTACCAGACAATCGAGCAAATCAGCCGGGACAAGCACATCGAGCCCGAAGTCATTGTCGCGGCCATCGAAGAAGCGATGGTTGTGGCTGCGCGCAAGTTTTATAAGACTGACGAGGATCTTCGCGCAAGGTTCAATCCCGATACCGGAAATGTGGAGCTCTACGCTGTCCGCAAAGTTGTGGAAGAAGTGGCAGAACCGATCCGTGAGATCAGCGTCGCGGACGCCCGCAAACAGCAGCCTGGCATCGAAGTGGGGAGCGAAATCGTTCAGGCGCGTGCCACCGACGTTCTTGGCCGCATCCAAGCCCAGACGGCGAAGCAGGTCATCCTGCAGAAGGTGCGAGAGGCTGAGCGCGATACGATTTATAACGAATTCCACACGCGCGTCGGCGAGCTCGTGAACTGCATTGTCAAGCGTCTCGACGGCCCTGACGTCATTGTCGATTTGGGTCGCACGGAAGCGCGTCTTCCGAAACGCGAACAGTCACGTCTCGAAACCTACAACGTTGGCGATCGCCTGCGCGTTGCCATTCGCGCCGTCGAGCGCGCCGCCAAGGGCCCGCAAGTGGTTGTTTCGCGCGCTGACCCTGTATTGGTGCAGCGTTTATTCGAAATGGAGGTTCCCGAAATTTACGACGGCACAGTGCAGATTCGCGCTGTCGCGCGCGAAGCCGGCGAACGCACGAAAATCGCCGTCGAGAGCCGCGACAAGGATGTCGATCCGGTCGGCGCTTGCGTTGGCATGAAGGGCATGCGCGTGCAGTCCATCATCCGCGAGCTGCGCGGCGAAAAGATCGATATCATTCCTTATAACGAAGACATCCTCACGTTCGCGCAGAAGGCTCTTAGTCCCGCGAAGGTGACTCGCGTCCAGGCCGCTGATCTCGAGGAGAAGCGCCTCGAAGTCATCGTCGAAGACACGCAGCTTTCCCTGGCGATCGGCAAGAAAGGCCAGAACGTTCGCCTGGCCAGCAAATTGATTGGCTGGAACATCGATATTAAGAGCGAAGAGGAAAAGCGGCGCGAAATCGAAGCTCAGATGGCCGAAATGACCGTCGCTTCTACGCCTCTGACGGGACTCGCTGGCATCGGGCCGAAGACTGTCGAAAAGCTCGAGGCGCATGGCGTCACTTCCATCGAGAAACTTGCGGACATGACTCCTGAACAACTGCTGGAGATTCCCGGTATCGGCGAAAAGATGGTCGAGAAAATCCGCGTTTCGGTCGAGCAGTATTTCCAGGCTCTCGAATCGCAACAGCCTGCCGGAGAAGGTATGCCCGCCGAAGTGGCAGGTGAATATGCAGAAGCTTCCATCGAAGCCGAGACTTCCATAGAAGGCGAGGGCGTAGTCGAAGGTATGGTTGAGGCGGAAGCTGATGCAGAATTGAGCGCGGAAGTGTCATCGGAATCCGAACCAGTCGAAGAACCTCTGGCGGAATCTGCTTCGAATGACGCGGCGTCGGCTGCCGATTCGCCAGCTGACACAAGTGAGTCGTCAGAAGGCAAGAGCGAGGCAGCCAGCGCCCCCGGTTCTGGCACGACGGAGGACAATTCTTAAATTAATGTCTGAATCAGGCCAAATTCGAATCAACGAACTCGCCAGGGAACTCGAAATCAAGGCCAAGGTCTTGATCGAGTACCTGCCCGAACTCGGCATCGCGGAAAAAAAGACGCACTCGAGTTCGCTCGAGCATGACCAGGCTGAGCGTGTACGCAAGCATTTCCGTGATCTTGCTGCCGCAGAAGCTGCCGCCGAGGCTGAGAAGACGGCGAAGGCTGCCGCTGCAAAGGCCAAACCCACAGCCCGTCCGGCCGCTCCGCCGGCTGCTGCTTCAGCCTCCGCTGCAAGACCTGCAGCTCTGCCGACTCCTGCCGGAGTTGCTGGCGCGCCAGGCCTAAAGCCTCCCGTTCGTCCGGGCACCACGCCGGTTCCGCCGGCTCGTCCGAGCACTTCGCCTGGCGGCACGACCGCTCCGTCGAGTGCTCCCGCACACCCTGCAGCTCCAATTGCAGCGCGGCCTGCGAGTGCTGCGGCGCCTGCATCACCATCGACTTCGCCAGCGCCATCGGCGCAAAAAACCGGTGTGCCTCCGCCTTCGCAGAAGGCTCCTCTTGTGACTCGACCTGCGGCTTCGGCACCTGCGCGCCCCAGCGGCGCACCAATGCGGCCCGGGGGTGCTCCTCCACAGGGCCAGCGGCCGGGAGTTGCTCCACGCCCCGGTGGAGCGCCCATCGGCCAAAGAATGGGCGCCCCGATGGGAGCGCGTCCCGCCGGACAAGCCGCCCCGCGTCCCGGTGGTGCGCCGATGCGTCCCGGTCAACGTCCCGGCGGCCGTCCAGTGCAGCCTTTGGGGCGACCGAGTCCGGCTTCGGCAGTAGGCGCGCCTAAAGCCGAGCCAGGCAAGCCAATATACGCACGCAAACCCTCTCCGCGCGCGAAACCTACGATCGAAAAACGCTTTGCGGAGGGCGAACGCAAGCTTCATCCGGTCCGCGCGCGCGCTGGCGCTGCGGCCGGCCGCGGCATTGCCCATGCTGAACCCGCTGCTGCGCCAGTTGTCCGTGAGCCGCGTCCGGTTACGATCACAGAAGGAATCACAGTCCGCGAACTTTCCGAGAAGCTTGACGTGCGCGCCAAGGAATTGCTGAAGACTCTCCTCGACCGCGGAGTTTTCGCCAGCATCAATCAGGCCCTCGACGTGAATACAGCCACGAGCCTCGCGGAAGCCTTCAATGGCATTGTTCAGGTCGTTTCCTTCGAAGAACAGATGGCCAAGGAAGAAGTCGGACCTGAAGTCGACAAATCGGAAAAGTTAGTGCCGCGCGCTCCGGTTGTTACCGTCATGGGCCATGTGGACCACGGTAAAACAAGCTTGCTCGATGCGATCCGCTCCACGGATGTCGCCGCCGGTGAGTTCGGCGGCATCACTCAACACATCGGCGCGAGCCATGTGGAAATCAATGGCCGCCGCATCGTATTCATCGATACGCCGGGACACGAAGCTTTTACGCGCATGCGCGCCCGCGGCGCCAAAGTCACGGACATCGTTGTTCTCGTTGTTGCTGCAGACGATGGCGTCATGCCGCAGACCGAAGAGGCGATTGACCATGCGCGCGCCGCAAAAGTACCCATCGTCGTTGCCATCAACAAAATCGATATTCCTGATGCACAGCCCGAGCGCGTGAAGCGCCAGCTCGCCGACCGAGGCTTGATGCCCGAAGAATGGGGCGGCGACACGGTCATGGTGGAGGTCTCTGCCAAGACTCACAAGAACATCGAACGCTTGCTCGAGATGATTTTGCTCGTCGGAGATCTGCGCGAACTCAAGGCCAATCCCGCAGCGTCCGCCAGCGGGACGGTCTTGGAATCGCGCGTCGACAAAGGCCGCGGTCCCGTCGCGACCGTTCTTGTGCAGAATGGCACGCTGCACGTTGGCGACGTTTTCATCTGCGGTGCGGTTTATGGCAAGGTCCGCGCTTTGTTTGACGATCGTGGCAATCCGGTGAAAGATGCCGGTCCTTCCTCGCCTGTCGAAGTTCTCGGTTTGCAAAGTGTGCCTGCTGCGGGAGATCAATTTCAGGTCGCTGATGAAGCCAAGGCCCGCCACATCGTTGAATATCGCCAGGCAAAGGCTCGCGAAGCGTCGCTCGCGAAATCAAGCACCTCGCGCCTTACGCTCGATCAGTTGCACGAGCAGCTCCTGGCCGGGGAAGTCAAGGAATTGCCCATTGTCGTCAAGGCCGACGTCCAGGGCTCGGTCGAGGTCTTGAGCGAGATGCTTCCGAAGCTCTCAACCGATCAAGTGAAGCTGAAAATCATCCACGCGAGCGTCGGCGCGGTTTCCGAAACGGATATTCTGCTCGCCTCTGCGTCGAATGCCATCATCATCGCCTTCAACGTTCGTCCTGAGCGCAAGGCTTCCGATCTGGCGCAGCAGGAAAATGTCGAAATTCGACCACATACCATCATCTACGAAGTCGTGGACGAGATTAAGAAGGCGATGGCCGGTTTGCTTGCTCCGGTCATCAAGGAGCAATATCTGGGCCGCGCTGAGGTGCGCGATACATTCCGCGTCAAGGGTGTCGGCATGATTGCCGGCTGCTCGGTTCAAGACGGCATCATCAAACGCGACGCGAGCCTGCGCGTCCTTCGCGACAACGTCGTGATTTACACTGGCCGAGTCAGTTCGCTGCGGCGATTCAAAGACGACGTGAATGAAGTTCGCTCTGGCTTCGAGTGCGGCATCGGCATTTCAAATTTTGCCGACGTCAAAATCGGTGACGTTCTCGAATGCTTCACGATGGAGAAACAGACACCTGCGGGAGCGGCTGGTTAATTGGATTTGTTTCAGGTCCTCCACGGTAAGGAGGGCAGGCAATGCCGATCGGCCTCGTTACTCTGGAAATTCACATTCCGGATGCGCGCTCCCTCAAGGACAAACGCCAGGTGCTGCGCAGCTTGAAAGACCGCCTGCGTTCGCATTTCAATGTCGCCGTCGCCGAACTGGATCACCAGGATTTGTGGCAACGGTCAGTCGTCGGAGTTGTGAGCATTTCCTCCGACGACAGCCATCTGGCTGAATCCATGCAGGCGGCTCTTGAGGAATCTGAGCGCATTCTTGGTCGAGACTTGATTTCGCACGAGATCGAATATTTTTAGAAGACTTCAATCAGAGAGTTCTCGCGGGAAACGAAGATGACCATCGCAGGGCACCGACCCGAACGCGTTGCGGAAGAGATTCGGCACGAAGTCATGCTCATGCTGGCCGGCGAACTGAAGGATCCGCGACTGTCTACCGCCATGAACGTCACCGAAGTTCGCATCTCGCCGGATCTGCGCACCGTGCATGTCTATGTAGAAGTTCTCGGCACCGATTCCGAGCGCGAGGCGACGCTCAAAGGCTTGACCGGCGCTTCCGGCTTCATTCGTCATGAATTGGTCGAGCGTCTCCAGCTCCGGCGGGCGCCGGAGATATTCTTTATTCCAGACCGCTCCGAGGAATACGGCCATCATATTGATGACCTCTTGAAGAAAACGAAAGAACACGGCGAAGCATAAACCCTCGCGGCGAGAGTCCGCGAATTTCGCCATTCTTGCACGAAATCGAAAAAATGCCCCGAACCGTACAGCCACCGCATCTCGAGGGCGCGCTTGTCATCGACAAGCCGCGCGGCAAGACGTCGCACGATGCCGTCGAAGCTGTTCGCCATCTCGTTGGCTTTCGTCAGATCGGGCATCTCGGCACGCTCGATCCCCTGGCTACGGGAGTTTTGGTGCTCCTCCTTGGCCGCGCCACTCGCCTCGCTCAGTTCTATGCAGGCCGCCGCAAACGCTATACCTGCGGCGTACGTTTTGGCTTTGCCACGGACACCTATGACTCAGATGGCGAAACCCAAGGGTCTGACCTCGCTCCTCGTCTCGATCCCGTCGAGATCGAACGCCTCGCTGTGCGCTTTGTCGGCCGCATCCAACAAACGCCTCCCGCATTTTCGGCGAAGAAAATCCGCGGCCATGCGGCGCACGAATTGGCGCGCAAGAAAAAGCCGGTGGAGCTAAAGCCCGTCGACGTGGACGTCTATGAATTTCATTTGGCTGGAATTGAGGGTTCGCTCGCGCGATTCACCGTCGAATGCGGCTCCGGCACCTATGTTCGCGCGTTAGCCCATGAGCTAGGCAAGCTGCAAGGCTCTGGCGCTCATCTTGCGGAAATCGTTCGCACAGCGGTGGGCGAGTTCACACTGGATCACGCCATCTCGCTCGAAGAATTGGCTGAAATGGCTCGCGCCGGCCGCCTCTCCGAGCGCGTGATTCGTCTCGAAGGCCTGCTGGCCGATCTTCCGCGCGCCACGGTCCTGCCCATTGTCGAGCGCCGCATCCGACACGGTGCTAAGTTCAATGTCCCACTTTCCCAAATTCAGCCCGGGCACATCGCGCTGGCGCAGGGTGCTCCGGCTGAGCTCGATTCGGGTGACTGGAAGCCCGCTCGCCTTCGCGTACTGAATGCGCAAGGCCATCTCATCGCGATTGCGCAAGCAGTTGTTCCACAAACCTATCAGCCCCTAGTCGTTCTCGATGCCGCGAAATAAATTTCCGGCAGCCATCGCAGGGATAGGAGCTTTTCGTTTTCTTTGAGCTTCCCTATTGCCGCGGCAGGCCACCCGGTCGCGTGAACCCCGATGCAACTCGGCCCTCAGCTGGTTCGCGCCCGGCGAAAATTGGTTTGCCCATCCTGGGCGGCGGTTGGATGAGCTTCGGGGTCACGAGGATCAACAGTTCTGTGCTTTGATTCTGATTATTTTGTGAGCTTGCGGCCAGTCCGAGGGGATCCAGCAACTCTGCGCCAGGTGTTCCGCTGATCGCGCGCATCACAGTCGATTCGATAATTCCAGCCAGAGCGGTCGTCTGACCGTCCTTCGCAGTAATCGTTTGGCTGACGGACTCATTGCTGATAATCGGAATCTGGTTCACCGTCGAACCGGTCAGGCTCGTTGACTCGAATTGCAAATCGAGCGTCACCTCGCCCCCTGGATGCATGTGCGGAGTCGCTTTCACTTTCAGTCCGATGTCTTCATATTCCGAGTTCGGATAGGGTATTGATGCGGCGCCCGTCCCCGACGAACCAAAGGTCGCGTTGTCCAGGATGATTGTCAGCGTGTTCGCGCCGGAATCTGTAATCGCCAGGCCCGGTGCGGTTGTCGAGCCTTCAAAAGTGCCGGCCGTCAAGCCAACTGGAGTTGTCCCCGTTGCGAAAAGCAGTGGAAGCTGAAATGTTCCGTCGCCATTGCCGATGAACACGCCGACTGTGTTGGCATCTTCATCGGTCACGGCCAAATCGGTCAAACCATCGACATTGAAATCGCCGGTGGCGATCGCCACTGGTTTGTTCCCCGAAGAGGACCCATCGTTCAGTCCGAAAGTCGTAGTCAGCGTGAATGTCCCGTCTCCTGCTCCGAGATAAACCGACATGGTGTTATCCACTTGATTTAGCGCCACGAGGTCGATATTCGTATTGTTGTTGAGATCGAATTCTCCGGATACAACCGCCACAGGCGCGTTGCCCGTGATCAGTGTCCCGTTGGGTGTGAACGTTCCGTTTCCATTGCCCATGAAGATTGAGAGCGTGTTTGCCGCCTGATTGGTCACCGCGAGATCCAAATTGCCATTATTGCTGAAATCTGCCGTGGTAATCGCTGAGGGTGTTTTCCCGGTCGCGAAAGTGCTCTGCGCCTGAAACGTTCCATCTCCATTTCCCAGCAAAATTGAGACGGTGCTGTCGTTTTGATTTACGACGGCTAGGTCGGTATGCCCGTCGTTATTGAAGTCTCCGGTCACCATCGCCACCGGATTTACGCCTGTCGCATAAGTCCCCTTCAGCGCGAACGTTCCGTCTCCGTTTCCCAGAAAAATCGAGACAGTATTGTCTGTCTCGTTCAACACCGCGAGATCCACGAAGCCATCGCCGTTGAAGTCGGCCGTGGCGAGCGCGATTGGCCCATTACCCGTCGCGAGCGTCCCATTCGAATTAAATGTCCCATCGCCATTCCCGAGGTAGATGGAAACTGTATTGTCTTTGTAATTCGCGACGGCGAGGTCGAGATTCCCGTCTCCGTTGAAATCTGCTGTGACAACGGCAACAGGGTCATTCCCGGTGGCGATCGTCGACTCCGGAAACATGTTCGAGGAAACGCCCGGGATTGTTCCCGTTGGCACAACGCTCGAGGAATATTGCGCCAGCGTAATGGGCACGCGATCTCCCACGAAAAACGATACGGGCTGGCCGTCCTCTGCGCGCAGCACGATGCGCCGGCCGCTTTGCACGGTGCTCAGCGTGTCGGAGAACGCCGCTGCGGCGCCTGGCAACGTAGCGAGAAACGTCGTCTTGCCGCCGCCAAACGCCACCAGTGGCGGAATCAACGAACCAAGGCCAACAGCTCCAGACCCCACCAGTGATGAAATCTGCCCTGTGCTCAACGCTCCTAGCGGGCTCGACGATCCAAAAACCTGTTCGATTGCGCTGATTAGCGAAGACCCTCCCTCTTGCGCCTCTTGGATTTCCTGTGGCGTCAGTGTGAAGGCCTGCGCCGTCGTCGGCGGAGTGATTCCGAATTGCGTGGCCGTCGTGCGATCCACTTCGAGTATCTCCATTTCGATCACGAGCTGGCCGTGTTCTTGTTCCAATTGGTCGAGCAACTGCGCGGCCACCGAAATGGCCTGTGGTGACGCGCGCATCGTGATCGTATGTGCCGCGAGATCGAGTTGCGCGCGTGTAATCCCCGCGATTTCGCGCACTGTGCGCAAAATCTCCGTCATATCGTTCGGCGTCTCATCATCGGGGAGCTGTGCAGTGCGCACTATGGAAAGGTCATATTGCCGCCGCTTCTCAGGAGTATCATCAGCCACGAAAAACAGCCGTCGCGTCATCGGCCGCCAGAATGTTCCCGTCATATCGCCGAGCGCGCGCATCGCCGCGTAGAAGTCCACGCTATTGAGCTGCAGACGCACCTGCATTCGCCGCATTCCCGCATCGAACGACGCATCCACTCCGAATCGATGCGCAACCTCTTCGTAAGCCCCTTGCGTATCTCCGCGATAATCGAAATTCAACGCGCCGCTCAGTGGCGCGAGCCTCACAACGCCAGCCGGTTCAATCATCAGTTGGCACAGCGATTCTGCTGACGACGGAGAAAGCTGCGCCAGCCGCTCCCGCACCATTGCGTCACTGGGGTCCAGAACCAAGGCCATTTGCAGCTCTTTTCGCGCCTCAGGCAAATTGCCTATCAGCGCGTCGCGCTCGGCGCGATCCACCGCTGCGCCGACCAATCGGCTTCGCGCGATTTCACGCCGCAACAGATATTCCTGGCTTGTCGAATCCTGTTCAGTGGCTTCCGTGTACGCCGCAAAGGCACTGGCCCAGTCCTTTGCCTTTTCCGCCTTTAGACCGCGCTGAAACGCCTCTCGCGCTAGTTTTGGATTTTGTGACTGGCTGCGTCCTTTTTGCGTCGTCGTCGCAGATATTGGGTTGGCCGATCCGCCTTGTCCCGATCGCTGCTTTGAAGCTTGCGCCGGAACTGTATTCGCGGACGACTGCGCCTCCGCCGGGGTGGCCGTCAGCAAAGCGCAGATAATGAACACTACGGGAGTCTTTAGGCGCAATGAATGCCTCTACTTGTCATTCTACAGAGATTGGCTTGCCGTTCGCGGCGTTGCCTCGGCATGTGCTGCGAATGCCACGTCACACGGGCTTTTCCGCCCATGATAGAATTTGAGCATGGACGCGTTCGTGCCTGAGATTTTTGCTCGTGATTGGATCGCGGCCTGGAATCGCCACGATGTGGAAGCGGTTCTGGCCTATTATGTCGATGATGTCGTTTTTGTGAGTCCTCTGGCAGCGACAGTTACTGGCAATCCCGAGGTACATGGCAAAGCCAGTCTCCGCGCATATTGGAACAAGGCGCTCCGTTCTTATTCCTCTCCGCCGCAGTTTCTGCTCGAATCGTTCAATTGGGATAAGGAAAAGTCTACGCTCTTCATCATATTTGTCTTGACTGATCAGGGCCGCACCGTCCGCAGGTGCGAGTTGATGCACTTCAAGCCCGATGGCTTAATTTCTCGCAGCGAAGCTTTTGCTGGAGCAACGATCGTTTCCACATCCCCCAGCGGAAGTCGTTCAATTTAATTTTCATATACGCGGAAAAGAGAAATCACTCGGCCCGGTGGATTTCACTGCAACTGCGAGCCCTATTGCTGTAGCGTCGAATTGAAAAACCCTAGCATGCGGTTCCACGCCTCTTTCGCCGCTTCGGGACGGTATCCTGCAGTATTATCCGGATTCTCAAACGCGTGCCCGGCGCCGTCGTAGATCTTTACGTCCACGGACTTTCCCTGCGCCTTCATCGCTGCGACAAAGGCATTGACAGCGGCCGGCGGAATTCCGTGGTCTTCTGCACCGAAATTCCCCAGCACCGGCGCGGCGATTTTGGCGATGTTCGCAGGATCGGTCGGCAACGCTCCGTAATTCACCGCGCAGGCCGCGAGTTTCGGCTCATCCTCGGCAAGCAGAATCGCGTATCCGCCGCCCATGCACCAGCCCACGACCCCAATTTTGTCTTTCTCCACATCGCGCCGCGACACCAAGTAATCAAACGCAGCTTTCAGATCAGAGATGGCGCGATCCTGCGGCAGGCCGCGCGACAATTCGTGCGCCGTCTCCGCATCAGTTGCCAATTGGCCCCGGTAGAGGTCCACCGCCAACGCGATGTATCCTTGGTCCGCGAGCTTGTCCGCTTGCTGACGCACCCAATCGTTCAGTCCCCACCATTCGTGAATCACGATGATTGCTGGATGCTCTCCCTGCGACCGTGGAAGCGCAAGATATCCAGTCACGGTCGTGTTTCCGCTTTGGTATTGCACGCTCGTCGAAGACTGCGGCAAACTCCTTGCGGGCAATCCCGCCCAGACAATAACCCCCATAATCACAGCCAGCAGTGTTCGTATTCCACCTTCTTTTGCCATGCCCAACCTCCGGAGATCTCGAACCGCGAAGCAATTTTACCGCTCTCGCGAGACCGCCACTGCCGCGAAGAATGAAAGTCTATCGAATGTAGGGTATTTCCCTTGACGGTTGCTACAAATAGAGATAGACTCCAATTTCTAGTTGATACCAGGTGTCAACTGGGAATTCTCATGATTCCTGCCCTTTTACTGGCATTGCGCGAAGGCGTCGAGGCCGCGCTTG
>JASHRL010000247.1 GCA_030037355.1 Candidatus Acidiferrales bacterium
TTAACGACATGATAGAAAGTCTCACAAATACCCCATGTTATGACGACACCGAGAAGATGGTATTTATGCCATAGCGGAAAAAACAGCGCCAAGAAAAGAGCGATTCGCAAAGCGCGTGAAATCGCGTCGCAATCCGGCCGCCCGATCGCGCTGAGAATATTGCCGGTGATCCAGCCGACACCCTGCACCACCGCAAATGGCGCTGCGATCCAGAGCATTTTTTCAAGACCAAAGTATTTTGGGCCGAGGAGCAAGACGATGGGGTGAGCGAAGAATACGATGAAGCCGGCCATAATCAACGACGCCGGGACCACAATTCGGATGCAGATCTCCGCCAACTCCTCGGAGGACTTCAAATCCCGGCGTGAGAGTGTGTTTGTGAGCGACGGGAGCAGACTGTCAAGAAAGAATGTAACGACTTTCGAGATCGGCAGCAACAAGCTCATTAAGGCGACGTACTTGCCAAGCAGCGCAAGGCCGCCAAAATAAAGCAAGAGCAGGTAATCGAGCCGACCGCTGAAGAAATTCAGGATGCTGCCGCCTTGCAGACTGAGCGTGAATCGCCAAAAGCCAGTGGGGAGAAGAAAATGCAACTTGGATCTGACGAATCCGGGATTTAGACGAAGAAAGCGCCGAATTGCGACGTAGGCGATTAAGAGAACCAGACCCAGGTAGGCTCCCCAGATGACCGCCGTGTAATGTCTCTCGAGCAAGGATCGAGCCGCGATGAATAGAATCACGTAAATCATGAAGGAGCCGATAGTCACGACGCGATCGAGGCCCTGCGCCCATTTCAATTCGAGCATGCCTTTCAAAGCAGCAAGGGACGCGGAATAGAGGATGTAAATTGGCGAGAGGTACAGCAGAACAATCCAGAATGGGCCCGTGTGCCCCTCACCGAACAAATAACGCAATCCCGCGGGCCACAGAGTCGCCGCAACGAGCCAAGGTACGAGCGCGACGCAGTTCAGGGCAAAGTAAGAGATGAAGAAAGAAATCTTGTCTGTCGCATCCAGTTCCGGGATGAATTTGATCAGAACGGCGTTGCCGCCGAAGAAGAAGAAAACCGAAACTGCGCTGATATAAATCTGAAGTAGGCCGAACGTTCCGATAACTTCCGGAGCGATTCGCGCGAGAATTATGCTACTGCAGAAGCTGAAGGGGACCGAGAGCGCCGAGAGCCAGAACGTCCAGCGCATGCCGGAAACAATGGAACGGCGCATTTCCGGCGACGCGCTGGACAGCACGCCGGCGTGCGCAGGAGCCGGTTCAGTTACGGAAACGCCTTGATGCGCGGCGATGGAGATCTCTTCCTTCAATCAGACCTCGCAAAACACAAGTTCAACGATTAGCCAGAACACAACATCACGAAACATCAACCCACTCTTGGCTTACACCAGCGGCCGTTCGCGATGTTTCTTCAAGCGAAGCAGCAATCCTGGGCGCCCGGAGGTGATTTCGTCCAAGCGACGCCAACCCTCCGGGGAAACTCGCGTACGTTGCAGTTTTCGTAGGCCTGCTACGCCATCGCGTACTCCAAGAAAAAATTTTCCTGGATGTCCCGCGCGCAAACTGAAAAACGCCATCATGCCCCAGTGGTAGGCCAAATACCGCCAGCGGCGCAGGCCTGAATAATCTTTGAATGCGATCCAGAAATAATTGCGCGTATAAAAATAGAAATTCCTTCCGCTCGAACGCGTTTCTTGCGACATCGCATGGCGGACGCGCACTTCCGGATGATACTCAATCTTCATCCCCGCATCGATCATTCGCAGCGCAAGATCCCAGCCCTCGCAGCCGATCCAAAGCGGTTCGTAGTAGCCGCCGATTTTTTGAAAATCGTCTCGGCGAAACGCCGAAGCTCCTTCCGGAATAAAGCACGTTTCGAATTCGGCATCGGAATAATCCCAATAGCTGCGCGGGTGACACCAATCTCGCAGATGAACCTTTCCTGTGTCGCCTTCCAGCACCTTGAACACGATGCAAGTGACTTCCGGCGAATGATCAAACGCGTTGCGAATCTTCTGCAATTCAAAGGGCGAATCGAAATACACATCGTTGTCGATGGTGACAACAATATCGCTCTGCGCCGCAGCTACGCCGCGATTCCGGCCCGCGCAGCCGATGTTTTCCGGCAAACTGACCACAATAACTTCGGGAAATTCCGCCTTGAGAAATTCCACGGCGCCATCACTGGATGCGTTGTCGACAACAATGACCTCTCGTGGTTGATATGCCTGCGCACGGACGGATTCGAGTACGCGGATGAGATTTTCCCGGCGGCGATACGTCAAGATCACAACGCTAATCAAAGGCTTGCTCATAGATCATGCGAAATGAGTCCGCAGGAAAACGCGCCAGCTCTTCAAAACGTCGCTGCGAAGCCCCCACCACATTCGTTGTTCCCTCTCATTTTCTTCGAAACGAACTGGCAGAAGCCGGTCAAACTCGGCAAGTACATCGGAATTAGGCTGGTTCGAGAGAGCTGCTGGCATCTCAAAATAAAGCTGTGCAGCAACGCCGTAGACCAGGTAGCGTGGGCTGCCGCGTAATGCCAGCCGCAAAGCGCGGCCCCAAAAACCTCGCTCGCGACGCACGGGCCGCATCAGCACGAGTTTCGTCCAGCCGCGGAATTTTTCGCGCAAGGGCTGCTTGCGCAGAATGGCTTCCTGCAAAGTGCTGTCCGTCGCGTCCATTGCGTTCCTGGTTTCCGAAAATGTGGTGGCCTCCCAACGCCAGATCTCCCGCACAAGCGGCACAAGACTGGTTAGCGCCCGGATCAGATCGCTCCTGAAAATCTCAATATCTCCTGTATTGACGCGCACAGCGAGCGGGCTGGGCGTCGCGTTGGGATCTAGTTTGTAGGCTGTGCACGCGGCGACCTTCTCCGAGAGAACATGAAGAAAATCAAGTCCCCGTTGCGATCCTGCCTCGGATGCCCATTTCGCAAGGGCCTTTGACCGACTGCCATACGTACTTTCATATTTTCCAGCTAAAACGAGCAGAGTTGTCGCCAGGTCGATGTGGCATTTGATGAGCTGATAGTGCAGATGAACGAGCTTGTCCCGGTCGTAAGCAGCGATTCCGTCAGCCCACTCTAACTGTTCGATGATTCGATTATTCAGCATGCGCCAGGCATCCCAGCGCGGGATCGCTTCCACGGGAAATCTTGGAATGGCTGACAGAACGGAAGCATCGCCCCAGACGGTCTGTCCGTGGGCGAGCAGCTCAAATCCAAAAATTTGTGGGCGCAGGGCGCGAAAATATTCCTGAGTAATCGCCCGAAACTCGAGGTCGCAGTCAACTCCTCGGGAAGCCAGCTCGATTTTCAGTCCTTTTGCTTGCTGGTCGAGGAACTCCTGCAACGGCCCGCGATCAACCTTCACCGGAAAAACAATCATGTATTCCATGTCGCCAAGAACGCGGAATCGATTCGCGTTCGCAAGCACTGAGCCTTCGCCCCGAGCGAAGCTTCCCGTCAGCACAATTGCTCTGGGCCTCACGGGGAGATGGCTTACGAGGCTTTCACAAACTTCACCGATGAGCGACACAATCCTCTGCTGGATCACCGCCTTGTCGATATCGGCAGTGACCGGCGCGGGTAGCGGCGGCGCTGTCTTAGGATGCATTGGCGACCGGAACCTCTTTGCGGATGGCGCGCTCGCGTGCGAGCCGCTCCAGCGGAATTGAGAGGAATACGACAATCCAGAACAGCTTCAGATACTCAGCAGACAGAAAAAAATCTCCGACGATGCATGCCACGATTCCACACTGCAGTCCGGCTGCTATGGGGTAAAGGAAACGATCCTCGGAACGCTGAGTGATTTGGCGAATTTTTCCAAGGGCGCGAAATGTTGCCCACAACAGCCAAAGAAAAAGAAGCAGAGCCGGGAATCCCAGCTCCGCGGCATACTCCAAATATGAATTGTGAGCAATCTGGCTAAAGTTCGGATCCCCCGAGTATTGACCCAATAATGGCTTGTACAAACCCAGGCCGATTCCAGTCAACGGCTTTGCGCGAACCATCTTCAAACCAGCCAGCCACGCTTTCTCGCGCGTTTGTGCGCCTAATTGGTCTGCGTAATCAGGATGCATCAGCCGCTTTAGCGGACTGCGGGGAGCCAGAAGCATCGGCACAGCGAGCAATACGAAAAGCACAGCCGCGTTGCGTGCTCGTTTGCGCGACGTCCACACGAGGTATCCTACACCGGCAACCAGGCCGAGGAGGCCGCCGCGCGAAGAGGCTAATGCCACCGCAGCGGAAACCAGAAGAAACATCCCGACAATCGAGTATCGATAGAATTCTTGGCGAAGCCCGCGAAGCCAAAAATACGCAACGGGCAAAATCAGCAATGCCGCCAGCGTGTAATAGTTCGGATCGCCAATGACCGCACCGGGACGCAGGTCCGCGTACATGGCATGATATTTTTGGTACTCGCGAATCATGTACAAAGCGCCAAACGCGATCCCGGCCAGCGCAGACAACAACGACCAGAAAATCTTCTTCGGCGTATCCACAATCGTCAGCGTGACGAAGAAAAGCACAAGGAAAGAGAGATAACTGAATGCGGGATCGGCGGCCCATGAACTCAGCGGACCAGTTCGGAGATAAGAAAACAGGCCCCAGAGGCAAATCACGAGAAAAAGCTTCGCGCGGGTTGTCCCAAAATAACTGGGAGCTTTTCCTTTCAGGAAAAGGTAAAAGAGCGCGTAGATTGCGCAAATCGCGCCAATGCCTTTGACAATCGTGAACGCGCCAAACCCGCGATCGAAAAACGGATGATGGTAGAAGGGCGATGTGAACATCAAGATATAGAAAAAGATCATGAAAGAGCGAAGTCCCTTCTTGCTCTTTGCGGCTGCCGCTCCTCGAGCAAGCGTTCGTAAAGTTGCGCCGTCTCTCGCACCTGCTGTTCCAACGAAAAGAGAGCGCGAGCCCGGAGCCCGCCGGCTTCTCCCAGTGCTCTTTGTTTTTCAGGGTCTTGCAGCAAAGTGACAAGAGCGTCCGCCAAAGCTTCTGGCTGCGCAGGAGGAACCAGCACGCCGGTCTGGCCATTAACGACTACTTCGCACGTTCCGTCCACGGCGGTCGCAAGCACAGGCTTGCCCATCGCGCCAGCCTCAATCGGAACAAGCGGCATTCCCTCGTAGAGCGAAGGCAATGCGACGATGTCCGTCGCATCCATCCAGTTCATCCAGTCCTGGCGATATCCCAGAAAGTGCACCGAGCGATCCAACCCGCGTGCGCGGACGGAAATTTCAAGTTCCGCGCGCAGCGAACCATCTCCCGCAAATACAACATGCAGCGCCGGAATTTTCTCAAGAACTCTTGGCAGTGCTTCTATCAAATAGCGATGACCCTTTTGCTCTTCCAGGCGTCCAAACACGCCCACGACGGGATCTTCAGCTCCGATGCCCACTTCGCGCCGAAGAGCTTGCCGGCGGCTCGGATCGGGGAAGAAGCCATTTAAGTGGCGTCCGTTGCGAATCACCAGGACTTTGTCAGGCCGCAGTTTTTTCTCTTTCAGGAGATAATCCCGCGTCGACTCGGATACCGCGATCGTCACATCCGACCAGGCCGTAATCCGCCGGTCATACCAGTATTGCCGGCTGAGCCATTTCGTCCTCCACGCTTCCCGGCCATGGCACGTATGGATCACGACGGGCACGCCAGCAAGTCGCGCGAGCGGAACAGCCGCCGCAGCCGCACGAATCATATGCGCGTGCACGACGTCGATTTTCTCTGCCCGCAAGTAATTCATGAATCGCCGTGCGCCATTCCAATGAAACGGGCTTTCCAGTGTCAGTGCCAGCGCTTGAGCATCGCCGACCTGCCAATCCTTGCCGAAGGCTTCGAGTAAAGGTGCCGGACACATGAGGTAATTCCGAAATCTCCGCGGATCGAGTCCACGAACGAGCTCCAGCGCAACTTCCTCGGCGCCGGACCGCACCGGAGAAACGAGAAACTGCAGCACGCGAATTCGGTTATCGCTGGGCATGCACTCCATTCGAGAGCGTTTCCGCCCATTCATGCAGCACTTCGTGCACGTCTACCAAAGTGTCCGCCCGCCGGCTCGGCGCCAGATTGCTCAGAAAAATCGCGGAAGAGTACGGATCGTCCGGATGAAATCCGTGCATACCTTCCGGCGCTTTCGTTCCGAAAAAACTGGGCTCAATCAGCACGCCAGGATTCATAAGAAAAACAATTTCTCCCTGGCGGTGATCGGGGAAATCGATGCCGAGGTCTCGTTTTTCCGCTGCGCTCAAAATGTGGCCGCAATTGAGTTCGTTGAGTCGCTCCGTGATCTGTTTCCGCGCGCGATCATTGAAAAACCAGAATCGCGCCATCGTGGAGTCGTAGAGAGAGAGATAATCCTTCGGCATTTCAAAGCCGAGCGGACGAATCTGGCCGACGAGATCGTATCCCGCGCGCTTCGGCGTCATTCCGTGATCAGAGAGAACGAAGAAGGCCACTTCCTCACCCGTTCGTCGCGCTTCCTCATACACTTCTCGAAGCCAGCCCTCATACTTGTCCAGTGAGCGCGCCACGCCCGCAGCGTCATGGCACTGTGAATGCAGAAAGGCGTCTAGCTCGGACAAATAGAGGAAATAGAAATCGTATTTCTTCTCGCGCAGATCGCGGCGAGCCGTACGAACGATCTCCGCATCCGTCATTTCGTGATACGAATAGGTCCGATAGCGCACGCCAAGCGCTTCCAATTGATCGAAGAGTGATGAAGGGACGCCGCCGGGGCGATAGATGTCCTTCTTCTCGCAAATATCGAAGTACGGGAGCAGCTCGACCGGAACGCCGTAGATCTGAAAATATCCGCCGAATTTGCTCATGCGCTGCGACGCGACGCGAATCACGCGCCGCGTCACGCGATGGTTCAGGATCGGCTTCGGCAAAAACGTCAACCAGCGCACCCACCGAAATGGCGAATGCTCCGGGTCGTAATAGAACAGATTCCAGTGTCCCGAATCTTTCGGCATCTTGCCACTGAGCAGCGTGGGAATTGCGCCGGAGCTGAATCCTAGAACCGTGCGCACTTCATTCCGATATTTGAGAACGTCAGGCATGATCGGCCTGTCTTTCACGTAGGTCCATCCCAGCGCATCAATCAGCGTGACGACAGCAATCATTCAATTCGCTCCGCGTTTTTCGTTTGGCTTTTGCGCGATTCCTAACACTGCGGCGCCGTGATGCGGCGTTCCATGGAGATCGAGATGAGCCAGCGTCTTGAGCAGCGGATACAGCGTGACGTAGGCAAGGGGATTCGGCTTGCTATCGCCAATCGTGAAAAACAAATCAAAGCACAACGTTCCGAACGGTCCGTATGTGTATCGGATCTCAACCGGCTCCGTTCCCGTCTCTTCAAATATCTTCCTTAAACCCTCGGTCGAGTACCCGTCCCTCACGTGGCCGTATTCCGACGGGTGGAATCCGATCCGCCGCTCACGCCACGCCACAGTCGCCAGATGTCTTGGCTGGGGAACGGACGGCGAAGTGATCACCAGATAACCTCCCGGCTTCAGTGCGCGCGTCAAATCCGTAAATGCCGCGTGGTCGTCTGCAATGTGCTCCATCACGTCGGAGCAAACCGCGACGTCGAATTCGTTTTCGAATGGCAGCCGGCAGATATTCGCTCGAAGATAAGAGACGTTTTGAAGATCGGCACGCTGCCGGATGGTTTCTGCCATTTCAATCCGGTCACCTTCCAATTCCAGGCCTACAAATTTCCAGTTCGGGCGCTGCTCCGCGAGGTAAGTGAGCAAATCGCCGCGGCTGCATCCTGCGTCTAGAAAGCGCACCGGATGTCCGTTCAACGGAAGGCCCCGCAATGACCGCAAAACGTGCTGCAGCCGAATCCAGCCCGGTAGGTGCGGTTCTCCCAAAAGTGAATACGCCAACCGGCGCTTCCAGTCTTTTTCTGTAAATTTCTTGCCCTCACCGAGCCGCATTCTAGCTTCTCCCTTTCAAGGCGGCGGGTGAGTCAGTGAGATCCCGGGCCGGCCGATTGTCATTCAAGAAAAGTTCTGGCATCGTCGCGAAATCCGAAGTGACCACGCGTTTCGGCATTCCGTGCGATTTCAAATGCTCGTGGAAACTGGTGCAGGGAAAATCCGTCAGGATCCGCTGGACTTTCTCCTGTGTGCTCCGCAAATTGACGTACGATTTGAAGCGCCGTGAAAATTTCATGGGCAGACGCGGATGCTGCGGATCGATTTCGCGCGGATGAACATAAAAAATCACCGGCCTCTCGGAGGCCATTACCTGCTTGACCATCTTGCGAATCAGCGTGTAGGGAAACAAACGAAGATATCCACCGCCGAAAAAGCAGAGACGCGTGCCCAGGCAATCCGCAACTGTCAAAGGGAATTCCGCAATCGTTCCGGAGGGCGTCGCCACCATGTGAGGCTCAAGCGGCGCGAGCGGAATTCCGCCATGGCCTCGTTCTGCGGGGAAAATTGACGAATCGTATTCATAGCCCGCTGCCACGAGCTCCCCGAAAAACCAGGGCGAATCCTTCGTGCTCGAAAATCCTGCCGCGCGGTAGCCCTGCACTCTCGCTCCACACAAATCTTCAAGCAGCTTCCGCGATTTCATTGCGTCTTCGCGAAATTCTTGCGCCGTCATCTCAAAAACAAGGCGGTGCGCATACCCGTGTGATGCGACCTCGTGCCCGCGCTCAGCCGCTTCGCGAACCAGATGCGGAAAGCGCTCCGCGATCCAGCCCAGAAAGAAGCACGTCGTTCGAACGTTTTTCGCGCTGAATAGGTCGAGCAAATTCCGGAAATTTGCCTCGACCCGCGCGGGCAAACTCGCCCAAGCAGAAATCGCAGGCGCAGAAGGAATGTCGAGAATGTGATACCAATCCTCCACGTCCACCGTGAAAATGTTCTTTAGCTTTGAATCGCTTCCCATTTCCGTTTTCAAGAATTTCCTCGGCCCCGCATCCTACGGAATCGCGCGAACGATCCGCGGTCCCAGCAGATTCGCGACTCCCAGCGGCAACCGCTTCCACGCCTCCACGGCCAGATGGAAGCGCGGATTATCCGGCCGAAGTTGCGGCAGCGTTCCGCCTTCCTTCAACCAATAACTCCACGGCAGAGGAACCTCTTCGCACTGCCATTGCGTCTTGAACCGATGCGTTCCACCGCCGGGCGTGCAGCGTCCGAGATCGACGCGCCGGAAACCGTTCTGCGCCGCCCATTCGAGTGCTGTCCAGTAAAGAAAAACCGTCGAATATTTTCCTCGTGCCGCTGGCGTCGATGCGATCCACGGTAATTCCATTTGATCTCTGTACGTTGTGATGAATGTCGCTGCGACCGGCTCTTTGCCGTCCCACACCAAAAGTATGCGGCTCGAATCGCGCGCCACTCGCAGAAAATTCTCAAACCATGCGCGAGGATAAACAGGCGTTCCCAAATTGCGCATGTTGCAGGAGAAAACTCTGTAGAAGTCCTTGACCAGTTCTTCTTTCCCCCATTGTGCGGTCAATCCCTGCTTCTGCGCACCGCGAATTTTGTTGCGAAGACGCGAAGC
>JASHRL010000248.1 GCA_030037355.1 Candidatus Acidiferrales bacterium
TGAAAGTACGGCGTAATTCGCGGCGAGAATCGCGTCAGGCGACGCAACATCCGCCGGGTTCGCGCGCGGCGTGGCCGGCCGGCTGGCAGCGGTTTGGGACGTTTGTGACTGCGCTTGCGGCTGACCTTGCGGCATGGGTCGCGTTTGCTCGTGCGCGCTCGCGGCAATCATCGCGAAGCTCAGCGCGAGAACAAAAACACCAGCCAACTTCGAAACCGCCATGAAGCCCTCCGGTGGCTCGCCGCTTTCGTGAAAGCACGCCAAGCCGCAGCGCACGAGCTTAAATCAGTTGCCGTGGGTTTTCCAGCGACGTCCTGCCGCCTTTGTACGGGCGGCGCGTGGGTTAAACGTGCTTCTCCATTCGCCTCCGCCCCATCATAGGCAGCTATCGTTGACTTGCCGACCGGCTCGGCGTACTCTCGCGGCAAATCTGCCGAGGTGCTAGCCATGAAAACGAGACTCTTTCCGGCGTCCCTGCTTGCTCTATTGGTTCTCCTTGCGATCGGCGGGCTCGCCCGCGTCTGGTCGCAATCGACGAATCCCAGTCTTCAATCGGCCTCCATGAAACCCACGTCCTCCGCGCCGCCTGTCGCGCCCATTCGTCCGGTCACCGACGATTACTACGGCACAAAAATCACAGACAACTATCGCTACATGGAAAATTTGAAGGACCCTGAAGTTCAGGCGTGGATGAAAGCTCAGGACGATTACACGCGCGCAACTCTCGCAAGCATCTCCGGCCGCGAGAAGTTGCTCGCTCGCGTTCGCCTGTTCGATCAGACCGTCCCGGCGACCACCGCGGCACGCTTGCCCGGCGACGTCTATCTCATCCGCAAGCGCCTTGCCACCGGCAACGTTTACAAACTCTACGTGCGCCACGGCCTCGATGGCGACGACCGGCTTCTCGTCGATCCTGAAACGGTAAAACTCGTGACCGCGGCCAATCAAGGCAAAGGCACGAACGCCATACTCGGCTCGACGCCTTCCAGCGATGCTCGCTACGTTGCCGTGGCCATTGCCCCGGGCGGCTCAGAAAACGACACCGAGATTCACGTGTTCGAGACAGCTTCTGGCCGCGAAACGGGCGACGTCGTTCTCCGCGCCGAGGGCGGCGCCACAGGTTGGCTTCGCAGCGATCACGCGTTTCTATACATGCGCCTCCAGACTCTCCCTCCCGGCGCGCCGGTGACGGAGATCGAGCAGAAGGTTCGCACCTATCTTCACGTCCTCGGAACCGACGCCACGAAAGACCCAGCCGTTTTCGGTTACGGCGTGGTTCCAACCATTTCCGTGGATCCTGCTTACTTCGCCGCGGCGGAGACATCTCCCAACTCCGATTACGCTCTGGGCATGATTAACAGCGGCGTTTCACCCAACAGCGCGTTCTACATCGAATCGGTCAGCGACATCGGCAAGACAAACACCGCCTGGCGCAAGATCGCCGATTTTTCCGACGACGTAGCTGACGTCGAGATGCACGGCGACGATCTCTACATCCTCTCGTACAAGAACGCGCTGCGCTATAAGGTTATGCGCACCAGCGCGCGCCATCCCGATCTCGCCACCGCGGAAACGGTCATCCCCGAAAGCCAGGCCGTCGTAACGAGCATCAGCACCGCGCAGGACGCCCTTTATGTTCAGCTCCTCGACGGCGGAATCGGCCGCGTCTTGCGCGTTCCCTACGGCCCAAAGCCTCAAGTACAGGAAGTTGCGCTTCCGTTTCGCGGATCGGTGGACGGCCTGCAAACGGATCCGCGCCTTCCCGGCGGACTCCTTTACATGGAATCCTGGACCCGCGCTTATCAAATCTACGCCTATGATCCGCAGTCGAACGCGGTCACCAATACAAAAATTCAGCCAACCGGCCCTTACGATCATCCCGGCAACATCGAATCCGTCGAAGTCAAGGCGCGCAGCTACGACGGCGCCATGGTCCCGCTCTCCATCATTTACCCGAAGTCTGCGAAGCTTGACGGTTCGAATCCCACATGGCTCGACGGTTACGGCTCCTACGGCATCACGAGCAATGCCTACTTCGATCCGAAGTTGCTCGCGTGGTACGAGCAAGGCGGCATCTACGCCGAATGCCATGTCCGCGGCGGCGGAGAATACGGCGAAGGCTGGCATCTCGCCGGAAAAGGCGCAACCAAACCCAACACTTGGCGCGACTTCATCGCCTGCGCGCAATATCTAATCGACCATAAGTACACGTCGCCAGCGCGTTTGGCTGGCTCCGGCACCAGCGCGGGCGGCATTCTCATCGGCCGCGCGATCACCTCGCGGCCCGATCTTTTTGCCGCGGCCATCGACTGGGTCGGTGCCTCGGACATGCTGCGCATTGAGACGACCGCGAATGGCGTCCCCAACATTCCCGAATTCGGCAGCGTGAGAACGAAAGCCGGATTCGACGCGCTTTACGCCATGAGCGCCTACGCCCACATCAAAGATCACACGCCGTATCCCGCCGTTCTCTTCATGACCGGCGCCAACGATCCGCGTATTGATCCGTGGCAAATGGACAAAATGGCTGCGCGCATGCAAGCGGCGACTTCCAGCGGCAGGCCGGTGCTTCTGCGCGTCAACTACGCTGGCGGCCACCAGATTATCGGTGGCACCGAGGAGGAGACCCAGCGCGTTTACGCCGACCAGATGAGTTTTTTGCTCTGGCAATTCGCCGCGCCGGGCTTCCAGCAGCAGAAACCGTAGCTTGAGGGTTCGCCGAACTTCATCTTTACGTTCGTAGGGGCGCCTTCAGGCCGGCGACCTCGCTTAACGTTGTCATTCCGAGCGAGGATGCGGTTAGCATCCGACGAGGAATCTGCTTTTGCCGTTTCGAGTCAGCGGCGGCCTTCAGCTCCGTCCGCCCATCCGGCGGGTGCCCCATCCTTTGCGCCTTCTGCAAAGGGTGGGTTAAACGTCTCCTTCGTAGCGGCGGCCTTCAGGCCCGCGACCTCGCTTAACGTTGTCATTCCGAACCGGCCGCATTTGGGCCGTGTGAGGAATCTGCTGTTGGCCCGATTGCATTTATCGGGCCGCCGCCCGCCCATCCGATGACGATGATTCTGTAGCTCAGGTCCCGCCCCGATGTCTTTTCGCATCGGGGCTGACCTGAGGCTTTTGCCTTTTTGGTGTGGGCGCCAGGGCCTAAACCCTCAGCTGGGGGGCATCCTAAGAATTTGCTTTACTTTCGCCTGCAACACTCCTTACTATCGCGGCATGCTTCACGAGATCGAGACGCTCAACGCCGTCCTTAATTTTGCCTCCGCGCTACTTCTGCTTTTGGCATCCTTGAACTCCATCATTTTAAAAAAAAGTTAATGCTCGCCGGCGAACGGAGTCCGCACGCCGGTCCAAATTCATTTTTGAAAGGCGTACGAAATCGTGCATGAGCGAATAACTCGCCTCGCGCTGCACCTGTATTACCTACTTCTTTAGACATGTTGAACACTAAGAGGGTCGCCAGGTATGCCCGGCCGAACTGAAAACGAAATCCAAGCAGGACTTGATCATCTAAGGCGCAGCCTGGCCCGCGCCAATCTTGATCTGATTGAGCAGCGGCCTCTGGACAACTGGCTAACCTACATTGTTATCGGACAATCGAACAATCGGACTGATATAGTTCTGGGCCGTAACTTCATCTGCGATCTGCCAGCTAGTCGCGAATACCAAGACGCCGTGGACTCATATCTTTCCGCGGTTGCCGGTCGGGTCAGGTGCGGGGACCCCAATGCCTTTTACTGCCTATCAGGGATTGCAATTCGCACCGCAACAATCTGGCCAGCGCGCCCTAGTCCGAGTGGTGCCCAATGGCTGATTGTAAATATCTATGACCAATCTGAGGGGTCTGTTGCAATGTGCACAACACCGGTGGCGAGTGGGCCAACCTTCGTTCAATTACGTGACATCACGAATCGCTTGCGGAAATCAATCGATGAAAAGGCTATCAAGTTTTTTAAGCCGCAGGAACACCCGCTAAATTATCAGCACGTTCTGCAAGCAGGACCCGAAGCCTCTGCTCGGCCAGAAACTGAGATTCAGCGTTTTCTCTTGGCGAAGGCCTATTGCCTCGGGTTCCAGAGTGTTCCCGGTGTCGGACAAATCTGGATTGCCGACCCCTGGGATGCTGAGTACCTGAACATTTCTGTTACACAACTGGCCAAAGCGGCCCAGGTGCTGCAAGCCCGCGACTTATTGGATATTGCCCCAAGCGGCGCGTTCGCGAGACCCTCAAAGAATCTCATTGCAATGGGCGGACCGGTTGGCCTCGGCTCCGCCGCCGAACATTCAAAAGTGCAACCATCCTTGGCCTATCTGCCGCGAAAAGAAACGCTGCTGGAGGATCTCCGAAATTTGTTATCGAGTGGTGCAGAGCTGGCGCTAGTCTTCGTTGACCTAGATGAGTTCAAGGCCGTAAACGACACCAAGGGACACCCCGCAGGCGACTCCTGCCTCGAACGGATCGTGAACATCATGGCAGGGGTCGTGGGCCAAAAGGGCTCGCTCTATCGCTGCGGTGGTGACGAATTCGCCATTCTACTCCCCGATTTTTCGACGGAGGAAGCTCACGTCACCGCTGAGCGAGTCAGGCGTGCCGTCGAAAATGCAAAACCTGGAGAGGACGTCCACGTTACAACGAGCATTGGCATCTGCGGCACCGACCGAATCGACGGCGCGACCCCACAGATCCTCTACAAGGCCTCCGATGATGCTATGTACGAATCCAAGCGCTGCGGAAAGAACCGAGTGACGACATGGCCCACCTCCGAGCGCAAGGCGAGCGCCGCTGCACCGTCGGGCTAGCGCTCCCGCACGAGCTTCCCTTCCTCTGGCGCGTGTTTAGAGCGCGAAGGTCTGCCTTCGCATCTCTGCGCGCCCCCTTCGCCGACATTTCAAAATCTTGAAAGCCCCTCCTCCGCTCGGCCACCGATCCGTCTCCGTTTCTCGGTCAAGCCGGCCGCTCCCGCAGGAGGTTTTTTTTCTCCGCCGCCTTGATTTCTTCCTTGACAACTACTGTACTACATGATAAGTATGTACCTGCAAGCTGCATCGGCGGCTTGCGGAGAATTCGGGAGTAAGGAGACAGGGTGGGCCGCGGAGACGCGGCCTTTTGTTTTTTCTGGGCCGCGCGAAGGACAGGAGCCGATTTTCGGCGAAGGCGCCTCAAACGCCGTAGCCGCATTCTAGGGAAGGAGTTTCATGGGCAGCGATAGCCGAATTGGAGGCGAAGGAGTTTCGCTTTTTGTTCGTTTTTGTGATTTCTAATCGCTAGGGATATGAATTATTAGAACTCGATGCAAATGATAGAAAACAAACAACGGGAGGTCGTTCTAATCGCTGATTCTTTCGGTTTTTTGAAAAACTTTGCGATTTCGGACACTCGCCTCCGTCCGCCATTTTTCCCGATTCGGGAAATCGCCCGCCCCGTCAGGCTTGCCCGCCGCAGCTCGTTGGTTTCTGATCAGCGCAGCTTTCTAATCGGGACAGCAAAGCTCAGTGACTTTGCGCTAACCACCCGCGAAATCAATCACTTGACTTTTTCTAATCGGGACAGATTTTCGTCCCTTATTTTTGAAAATGGGGACTCGCCGCAGAAAGCGGCGTCTGTGCTAGAGCAGCTTCCGCCGCGCGAAAGCGCCGAGGCCAAGCAGCCCCGTTCCCATCAGCAGCAGCGACGCAGGCTCCGGAGTCGTCGAAGCCGGCGGCCCGAAAGGAAATGGCCCTTGGTTGTTGACGTAATAGCCGCTCAGCGCGCTATCAATGGTCGCGCCTCCAGAGACGAAGGCCAGCGACGATGGATTCGAAACCGTGCCGGTGAAAAGTTGCGAGCCGGCAATGATCCATTCGTTGTCGCAGGCGCCGTCCGTACAAAAATCAAGGCC
The DNA here is from genome assembly GCA_030037355.1 of Candidatus Acidiferrales bacterium. GTDB lineage: Bacteria > Acidobacteriota > Terriglobia > Acidiferrales > UBA7541 > DAHUXN01. The sequence continues at coordinate 5,880 of JASHRL010000248.1, forward strand.
GCCATCATTGCCATTGAGCGTGTCGAAGAACGCCACCTGAATGCCGGTGAAGACCACATTCGAAAGGCCGCTCACGGCAAATGTCATATCCGTGTTCACGGCGAAGGCATCCGTCGAGCCGCCCGTCGTGAACGAGCCGAGCGAGCCCGGGTCCGTCTGAATCGTAAACGAGATCGAGTAGTTTGCGTTCGGCAGGCTGATCGAAGTCGATGGGACACCCGAAGCGTAAGTCCCGGAGATCACGAACGTCGTCGTCGAAGGAGTTGTGCTCTGGAGCGTGAGTGTCAGGCTATCGGCCAGCGCGGCCGGCGCCAACACAATTCCCATGGCAAACAGTGCAGCGATCAGAATGGCAACTTTTCGCATCGTGAAATCCCCCGTGCCTTTCGGTTCCACCAACCCAATCTACGGGCGAAAGTTGCATTGGCCCGGATAGACTGCCCCCTCTTGAAACATAGCAATCGCGTGTCCACAGCGCGTGTTGAAAACAAGGGGCTTAGACGTATCAAATTTTCCCTAAGTGCAATCCATTGCACATCTTACGCGCCTTTGCCGCGCTTGGCTCCTGTCGAACCGTTGGAACGCTCGCATCTCCGTCGGTTTTTTCGGATCGTCAAGCTGCCAGCGATTCCCTTTCGGTTGTGTCAACTCGGCGGTGCGAATTTTCTGTGGCGAGCGGCGAAAATGTGCTATGATGCACTTGCGTTTGTTGCTCTTGTGACTGCTTTTTGAGATATCGACGAGGCTGCTAGGGCATACGCCCTGAGCGGCCTTTTTTTTCGACTCGGGAGGCGACGACGAGCGCAAATAGCTTTACCTTACGAGGAGTAAGAAGTTGAGTAGAGAACAAGGAACTGTGAAGTGGTTTAACGCAAGCAAGGGCTATGGGTTCATTCAACGGCAGAGTGGCGAAGATGTTTTCGTCCACTACAGCGCCATTCAGTCTGAGGGTTACAAGACTCTCAACGAAGGCCAGGCTGTGGAATTCGAAGTCAAGAAGGGACCCAAGGGCCTGCAGGCGGAAGCCGTCGTCGGCCTCTAGTTCGTCATTGAGCGGAACGCCCGCTTCGCGGCGCGCGTTCCGCTCAACTCCTAAGCGGTGATCGCAGCTTCGCTGCCGGGCAGGATGCACCCCGGAGCGTTATTTCGGCATCTAATTGATTGGTACTTTTCGACTTCACACGTTCATTTTTTTCGTTTGCAACCGCCCGCTGAATTTGTCGCCCGGGCGAGACTGAGGCCTCGAGCCAGCACCCCATGAGGAGGGTTCATGCAAGTACTTGACGCGGGACAGACCGTGCGCCACTCGCAGTACGGTGTCGGGACCGTGACGGAATCGGATGTGGAGCGCACCACGGTGGAATTCGACGATCACGGAATGAAGAAATTCGTAACCAGCATTTGGTCCGCGGAAGTTGTCGGCGAAATCGCCGGACGCCCGGCGCGGCCGAAGCGCCGTCGCCGCAGCACAAAAGCGACGAAAGCCGCCGCCGCAAAAGCGGGGAAAAACTAAGCCCTCAAAAAATCAGCGTTTCTAAAAATCAAGCCTCGCTGCCGCTCTCGACTAAGCGCGCAGCGAGGCTTTTTGCTGGGTCAGATCTGTTTCTACCGCCGCGTTTTTTTCAGACTAATTTGTTTTTCGAACGACGCCGTGGACCGGCTGCATGCCGAAGTGTGTGCTGGCCGGATAGGAGAACGTCAGCGTCACATTCGAATACTTGACGTTTGCTCCGCCGGTGATGCAGACGGTCAGCGTCGTTGCTCCCAATGATGCGAACGGAGCCGCGCCGCCGTTGGCCGAAATCGTGGCCGCTCCGGTGGCCTCAAGGCCAGCACAGGAGCCACTGCCGGAGGTGACGACTGCATTCGTCATAGTGATGTTGTGCGTGTGAGGATTGCGCCCTGTGGCGGCAGTGTCATCGTTGACCGCCGAAGGATTCAAGACAATCCAGTAGTCACTGCGAGTCATGTTGAGCGCCGCCGAAAAATTTGCTCGGTGGCCAAAATCCTCCAAATCCAAAGACCATGAGCCGCGGACTTCCCAAGGGCCAGCGGGATTGACGGTCTGCGGCGTGTAGTCGTTGATCAAGCCGCTGAAATGCCATGGCCCGTCCTGCGCCAAGGCGCTCGTACCAAAAGCCAAGAAGAAAACCGCAACTGCACATGCCGCCAACAAAATCGTTTTTCTGTTCATCT
>JASHRL010000025.1 GCA_030037355.1 Candidatus Acidiferrales bacterium
TGCGGGTCCTCAAAGGACGCTGTCAGAGCACGGCCAAGAAGGCGTTCGGAGAGGCGCGCCGCACGTCGGTCCGCAGCGAGTTCCTCGATCTTCGGAGCGTCGAGCAAGCGCATGTTGGATGAAAGAATTTGTGAGCCATCGGCGAGAGCCAGCGAAAACGCAGGCTTCGGACTCATAATGCTCTGTCCGTTTCGTTCGTCTTTCATCTGAATGAGTTGTAGGCCATCGGGAGAGATTTGCCATTGCGCCGTGAGAACGTGATTGCTGAGCGAAACCTTGCCGCCATCGATCCGCGCTTGTGCCGGGCCATACTCATCCGATGGGTTCTGCAGCATTGCCGCGAATGATGAGCGACTGAAACACGAGGCTGCCGGAAGACTTCCGAGCAGCAACGCGCCGCGGCCGACAAATTCGCGGCGAGTCATTCTGTGGAGAAAATCTTGCGGCATTGTATGTGGGTCCTTTCTTGCGTGATGCACGGGTCTCCTCGACAGATAAATCTCAATCGAACTGAATCAAGCCCGGGCCAGGATCGCTTGTGAAAAAACAGCTCGCCTCAGCCAGTCCCGGAAAGCGCCGATGATAATGCGTCCGCCAGGCTTTGCAAAACTCTTCCGCACAGCTGGAATCGACGAGCGCCCAGACGCTGCCTCCAAAACCGGCGCCGAACGCCGACGCAGCGTCTGCGCCGAGAGAGCGCGCGGAACGAGCCAATTCGGTCGTTTCAGGCACCTGATTTCTAAGCAGCATTTCTGCGAGGAATTGCGAACGATCGACAATCGCGCCAAGGCGCGCAAAATCGTCACGAGCGAGAGCATCTCCGGCGGAAGGAATGATTTCGCTGCTCTCTTCGGCAAACTGAGTGAGGCGATCCAGAAGCACGCTGGCGGGATACTCGGCGTCCTTCGATTCGCGCAATACTTCCCGAAGCCGCCCAATCGCATCAGGCTGCGAAGATAATGCGGCAGCAAGCGATAGATCGTCGCGGCCGGTGGCGGCGCGCCAAGAGTCCAGGATTCTTCGCGCAGCGCCCGACGCGCGATTATAGGCTTCGCGCGCATCACCCGTTTTGTCGGCCTTCACGCCACTGACTCCGATCACGAAAACATGCCGCTCCGGCAAGCGAATCTCGCGCTCGAAGTGAATCGGGTGGAAGGAATACTGGCGCAAAAATCCCGCGCGCGAACAAAGAATGGCAACGTGATCTTCGCTTCCACCGTGCGTGCCGACTCCGCGAGCGCCGGGGAAAGAGCCGAAACTGGCGCCGCTTTCGATGGCAGCAATATAGCCCGCCAGATCTTCATGAGATGAGATCGCACGCTGATAGACGTCCGTTTGCCAAAGGTGATTCACCTGCGCGAGGACAAAGAAGACCGCAGTCATGAAAGCACTCGAACTGCTCATCCCTGATGCCCGAGGAAGATCACTGGCGAAAGCGATGTCCGCGCCGACGCATATTCCGGGGAAATCGCGTGCGAGCCGGCGAGCGACCGTCATGGGGAAATTCGACCAGTGACCTGCGGTTGGTTCGATCGATACCTCGAACTTAAAATAAACAGATGCGTCGCGGCCAACGTCGAGGATGCGAATCCGTCCGTCCTCGCGTGGCGCGGCCACGATGCAGATGCCGCGCTCGATGGTGCATACAAGACTTCGACCCCCGGCATAATCGGTGTGTTTGCCAAGAAATTCCAGCCGGCCCGGAACGAAGAATGCGCAATTCGAATCGAGAGATCCGTTGCGCATCATTCGCAATTCACTCAGTAGTTTTTCGAAAAGCGCAGCTTTTGTGCTTGATTCGGCAGCGCTCATGCCAAAATCGTGAAGACAGTCTTCGGATGCGGTCATAACTCGACTCGAACATCAGCAAGGCGTTTCGCGACTTCTACGATGTCGCCACGATAGGAAAGATCGAGAACACCCACGCGAAACGGAATCGCCTTGAAACGAAGGCCGAGCGACGCGAGGCCGTATTGCACAGCTTCTGGCAGTTCGAATTCTCCTCGCGTCGAGCGAGGCACTTCCCGGCAGGCGCAGAAAATTGTGGAACTGAACCGCCAGCAGTTCATGCTGATGAGAATTTCCTTGCCAGCGATCGCTTCGAGCATCTGACCTGGTTTTTCGATTATGCGTACGAGATAGCCCGCTGCATTAATTTCCAGCAGCGCATACCCGCGAATTCTATCGGGCGGAATATTGCTGCCGCGAAGCAGAGCTTCACGCTCGAAAGCGGGAAGGCCTGACTCGCCGAGCGCACGCAGCGCGCGGAAGACTTCGACGGGATAATAATTGTCAGAATTCAGCACGAGAAACGACTCGCCAGCCGTAAAAGATTCCGCAGCAAGAAGAGCGTTCGCCGTGCCGATCGGACTCTCCTGAATCGCGAAGCTGACACGAATCCGGCGCGCAGGAATGGAAGCGTAATATTCGCGGATGACCGTGTGTTCCGGGCCGATCACAAGGCACACGTCGGTGAAACCTGCATCCGCAAGCGCGCTGAGCACGTAATCGAGAAACGGGCGGCCGATGGGAATCATGGCTTTCATTCCCGCATCGGCGGCGCGAGATTGCTCGTCAGCGAGATGCGCGGAGAAATCGGCTGAGCGCATGCGCTTGCCCAACCCGCGGGCGAGAATCACCGCCTTTGTAATTTCGTGTGGCGCGACGTTCACGTTGATGCGATCATCCTCGTTCGGTTCTCCGGCGAAAATCGTTCCTTGCTGCAAAGCGCGAGCGTCATTATCCTACAGCCGGCTCGCGTCGCTGGCCTCTCTTCTTTGAGCAAAGAGGCTGCGCGCGAAACGAGCAAAAAATGAACCGAACCTCGTGGTATGGCCAAATTGGCGGAAAAAGCATGCGATGCGAGTGCGCGAAATTCTCGTCGCTAATCGCTGCCCTGTTCCTCGCCGCGATTTTTTCTTCTTTGCTTCTTGCAGCGCGCCAGCAAACGCATTCCCTTCGCATCGAAAGCAATCAGTTCGTGCTCGACGGGCAGCCATTTCAGGTTATCTCCGGCGAGATGCATTATGCCCGTATTCCACGCGCCTACTGGCGGGATCGTTTGCAAAAAGCGCGAGCGATGGGATTGAACACGATTTCGACTTACGTTTTTTGGAACCTGCACGAACCGAAGCCGGGCATTTACGATTTCAGCGGTCAGCTTGACGTAGCGGAGTTCGTCCGCGAAGCGCAGGAAGCGGGCCTTCACGTCATTTTGCGTGTTGGGCCATATATTTGTTCGGAGTGGGACTTAGGCGGATTGCCATCTTGGCTGCTGGATGATCCAAAGATGGAGTTGCGAAGCAAACAGGAGAATTTTCTGCGCCCTGCCGGCGAATGGCTGGCGCGATTGGGTCAGGAACTCGCACCGCCGCAGGTCACGCGCGGCGGGCCAATTATCGCCGTGCAGGTTGAAAACGAATATGGCTCGTTCGGCGCTGATTCGGTTTATATGGGACGCATCCACGATTTGATCGTGCAGGCCGGATTCGATGGCGCGCTCTTATACACTGCCGATGGCCCATCGGAATTGCCGCGTGGAACGCTCGCCGGTTTGCCAGCAGTAGTCAACTTCGGTCCCGGCGAGGCGAAATCGGCTTTCGCCGCGTTGCGCGCATTTCGTCCGGACGGGCCGATGATGAGTGGCGAATACTGGGACGGATGGTTCGACCACTGGGGTGCGGCACACAACGTGACCAATGCTCGGCAACAAACGCAAGAACTGCAATGGATGCTGTCGCACGGCGATTCCGTCAATTTGTATATGTTCGAGGGCGGAACTTCGTTTGGCTTCATGGCCGGAGCGAATTTCGAGAAAACCTACGAGCCCGATACCACAAGCTACGATTATGATGCTCCATTGGACGAGGCTGGCCGACCGACGCCCAAATTTTTTGCGTTTCGAAATGTCATCCGCCGCTATCTCCGCGGAGAAAATTCTCCGCCGCTGCCTGCGCCGATTCCTGTTATCGAAACCCCCAAATTCAGGCTGGCTGATTCGTCTTCCCTCTGGACGAATCTCGGCCAGCCGATTCAAAGCGAACATCCGATGACGATGGATAGCATCGGCCAGGCCTACGGTTACGTCCTTTATCGCACGCACGTCAGCGGAACAGGCCGCGGCGATTTGAAAATTACAGAAGTTCATGACTATGCCGAGGTTTTTGTAAATGGCCAGCTGGCCGGAACGCTGGACCGGCGACTGGGGCAGGCACACGTTGCCATCAACCTCTCGGCCGCAGACAACACGCTCGACATCCTGGTGGAGAATCTCGGCAGGATTAACTTTGGCCCGCATCTCCGCGACGATCGAAAAGGCATAACCGAATCTGTGACGCTCGACGGCAAAGAACTAACCGGATGGGAGATTTATCCATTGCCGATGACGGATTTGAAGTCTTTACAATTCTCGAAAAGCGTCACGCGAACGCCGGCATTTTATCGGGGCACGTTCAACCTTACCCGCGTCGGCGACACATTTCTGGATGTGCGCAACTTGGGCATGGGCGTAGTTTGGGTCAACGGGCATAATCTTGGGCGTTTCTGGAGCATCGGCCCGCAGCAGACGCTGTATGTTCCCGGCGTGTGGCTCACAGAGGGCAAGAATGAAGTGATCGTGTTCGATCTCAAGGACGATTCACAAGTCTGGCTCAGCGGCCGCAAGAAGCCGATCCTGAATGATGTGCGGCCAGAAACACAGCAATGAAAATGAATCGGATGAAAATGCGCAAGAGGATTAGTTCCTCCATCCATGCATCTTGAATGGATCGATTATGCCGTCATCGCGCTTTACTGCGCGTTTGTGCTCGGCGTGGGATTCGCGCTCAAAAAATCCATGCGTACGAGCCTGGATTTTTTTCTTTCGGGCCGCCGAATCCCCGCGTGGATCACCGGCCTGGCATTCATTTCGGCGAATCTTGGTGCGCTCGAAGTGATGGGCATGGCGGCGAGCGGGGCCAAGTACGGCATGCTGACGAGCCACTTCTACTGGCTTGGCGCGATCCCCGCGATGATTTTCGTCGGCCTGTGCATGATGCCCTTTTATTACGGCAGCCGTGCACGCTCCGTGCCGGAGTATTTGCGGTTGCGTTTCGACGAAAAAACGCGCGCCTTCAATGCATTGACGTTTGCGGTGATGACCATCCTGGCGAGCGGCATCAATTTGTATGCCATGGCGCTGGTCTTCAAGCTGATGCTCGGGTGGTCAATTCACGCCACGATTCTGCTCTCAGCAATCGTCGTCCTCATCTATACGTTTTTCGGCGGCCTGACTTCCTCGATCTATAACGAAGTGCTGCAATTTTTTCTGATTGTCTTTGGCATTTTGCCGCTGGCTGTGCTGACAGTAACGAAGGCAGGCGGCTGGAGCGGTCTCGAAGCCCGCATGCCGCCGGGCTTCACGCACATGTGGTCGAACCTCGGGCAAGCAACAGCCAATCCGATGGGCGTTGACTGGTTTCAACTGGTCGCCGGCCTCGGATTCGTGCTGTCATTCGGATACTGGTGCACGGACTTTCTGGTCGTACAGCGAGCTTTGGCTGCGCGCGATATGACCGCGGCTCAGAAAACTCCCTTGATTGCTGCACTGCCGAAAATGTTCATCCCCTTTCTCGTAATCGTGCCCGGAATGGCAGCCTGGGTTCTCTTGCCGAAAGCGGCATTCCTGGTTCAGGGAAAAATCGATTACAACATGGCACTGCCGCTCTTGCTCGCGCACTACTATCCACCGGGGATGCTGGGCGTGGGAATCACGGCATTGCTCGCAAGTTTCATGTCCGGAATGGCGGGCAACGTGACAGCGTTCAATACCGTGTGGACGTACGACATCTACCATTCCTATATCCGGCGTGACGCGACCGACGCGCATTATCTGCAAATGGGAAAAATCGCGACTGTGGGCGGCGTCTTGCTCAGCGTCGCAGCGGCGTATGTCGCGCTGAGTTTTCATAACATCATGGATTATCTGCAGCTCATCTTTTCATTCGTCAATGCGCCGCTGTTCGCGACTTTTTTGCTCGGCATGTTCTGGAAACGGACGACACCGAACGGAGCATTCTATGGATTGGCGAGCGGGACGGCCGCGGCTGCGCTGCATTACTTCGCGACGCTCCATGGCCTGTTTATTTATCGCAGTGAGATGGCGGCGAATTTCGACCGCGCCATTTACGCCTGGGCGGTGTGCTTCTTTGTGACGATTGGAGTCAGTGTATTCACAAAGCCGCGCTCCGAAGCCGAACTCGGTGGGCTCGTCTATTCGCTGACGAAGAAACAAAGCTATGAGCATTTGCGCTGGATCCGGCGGCCCGCCACTCTCGCCGTAATTGTAGGTATGGTCGCTATCGTGTTGAATTGGATCTATCGATGACGGAATCAGGACCTGAACTCGATATTCGCTGGCCGATCGGATTGCTCTTCGCAGCCATCGGCATAGTCGTCACAATTTACGGCCTTTTTTCGAATGCGCGCTCGGAGTTGTGGGCGCGTGAAATCAACATCAATTTGTGGTGGGGCGCGGCGATGCTGGCGTTTGGCCTGGCCATGATTTGCGGCGCCATTCGAGCTGGGCGGCGAACGCGAAATTAGCGATGGCGGCCCTCGCTGAATTGCGGAACAAGTTTGGTGAATTGTTCGGCGGCGATCCGCGCATCTTTCGCGCGCCGGGGCGCGTCAACCTGATCGGCGAACACGTCGATTATAACGAAGGCCTGGTATTGCCCATCGCCATTGACCGCGATTGCTTCGTTTGTGCGCGGTCGCGCGGTGATCGCCGGCTTCGAATCCATTCCGAACAGATGCAGGAAACGATTGAGAGCGCCCTCGATGCACCGCGGCCCAGCCAGCATCATTGGAGCAACTATATTCGCGGCGTGGCATGGGCTCTGCGTGAGGCTGGGCAGCGCGTCGCTGGCGCGGATTTGCTGATTTCGAACGACGTCCCGATGGGCGCAGGCCTCAGCTCTTCCGCAGCGCTGGAGGTCTCCTGCGGTCTCGCATTGCTAAAAATTGCTGATGCCGAAATGGACTTTGTTGCACTGGCGCAAGCGTGCCAGCGTGCGGAAGACGAATTCGTCGGAATGCACTGCGGAATCATGGATCAGCTCACGGCGTGTTGCGCCCGGCGCGGCCATGTCATGCTGATTGATTGCCGCACTCTCGCAACAGAAATGGAGCCACTCGACGAATCGCAAGTCGCTGTCGTTGTGGCCAATACGATGGTGAAGCATACGCTCGCGGCATCCTCGGAATACAACCGGCGGCGCGAGGAATGTGAAGAAGCGGTCGAACGAATTCGAATCGAACGGCCGGGGGCGAGGGCGCTGCGCGACGTGACTTGGACAGAGATCGAGAAATTCGCTTCCAGTTGGCCGGAAAATATCCGGCGGAGGGCGCGGCACGTCACGACGGAGATCGCGCGCGTGCGCGCAGCAGCGGCCGCATTGCGGAAACGCGATTTCGTTGCATTGGGCCATCTCATGACGCAATCTCACAAAAGCCTTGACGAAGATTATGAAGTTTCGTCGCCTGAATTGAACCTGATGGTGAGGCTCGCGGCCGCGCTTCCTGGATTTCTCGGTGGGCGGATGACTGGCGCCGGATTTGGCGGATGCACGGTTAATCTGGTCCGGGCAAACGCAGCCGCAGATTTCGCCGAAGCGCTCTCGAAATCCTATAAGGATCACCGCGGAATTCTGCCGGACGTCTATATATGTCACGCCTCCGACGGAGCTGCAGAAATCACTTGAGATTCAGGTGCAGGCAATCGCCCGGCATAATAAACTCCCAGCCTCGGGGCGGCCGCGTTTCACTGCATGTGAAAAAACGCCAAGCCGGACTTGTTTACTCGCAAAACATAGTTTGGAAGAGCAGGAAATCACGCTATACTTTTCCGCACTGCGACGCATGATGGCTGGCCCGCCTCGTGAGCAGTAGATTCCCCTTAAAATTGAAAGGATGAAGTGCAATGCAAAAATTTCTAAGAGCTGGCGTGATTCTGGCTGTACTGCTTTTTTCAATCCCTGCTCTGGCGGATCAGATCACGCTCAAGAATGGCGACCACGTAACTGGAACGATCGTCAAATCAGACACAAAAACGCTGCTCATCAAGACGGATTACGCAGGCGATGTCACCGTAAATTGGCCCGATGTCACGGGAATTCAATCCAGCGAGGAACTTTACGTGGGATTGGCGAACAATCAGGTGGTCTCCGGAACCGTTTCCATGAGCGATGGAAAAATCCAGATTGAGACGAAGACCGAGGGCACGGTGACGTCCGACAAAAATTCCGTGCAGTACATACGCAACGACGCGGAGCAGACTGCCGCGCTCGCTGCGATTTACCGGCTCCAACACCCTCATCTGACCGATTTCTGGGCCGGTTTTCTCGACGCCGGGTTGAGCGCGACGCGCGGCAACTCGGACACGACGAGCCTGACCTTCGATGGCACGGCGATTCGCACGACAGCAGCAGATAAAATCACGGTCGATTTCAATTCGATCTTGACCAAGAGCGCGAACATTGTTCCCGGCGTCACGACGACAACGGCGCACGCGATCACAGGAGATATTCGCGGAGATCTCAACCTCAGCCCGCGCGCCTTCGCATACGCGCAAACGCAATTTCAGTACGATGAGCTGGAAGATTTGAACCTGCGCAATGTGCTGGGCGGCGGAGGCGGATTCCATGTGCGCAAAACGGCCAGCACGGTATTCGACATTTACGGCGGCGGCGCCTACGACCAGGCGTATTACACTTCCACGCTCGCGGCCACTTTGGGGCAGAACATCACACAGAAGAGCGGCGAAATAAACGCCGGCGAAATCATTACCTACAAGGCCTCCAGCCGCACGTCGCTCGCCGAGCAGCTCGACTTCTGGCCGAATCTGTCAGATACGGGACAATATCGCATAACCTTTAACGGTTCGGCGGCGACGAAAATCAAGGGCTGGCTCGACTGGCAAGTTTCTCTCAATGACCGATACGTCAGCAATCCGATTCCGGGCATCAAGACCAACGACTTTGTCTTGACGACCGGAATTCGCGTCACCTTCGGCAAAGGCGCGATCTAGAAATCCAGCGCGGCGCGATCTTCCCTGCCGATCGCGCACGCGTTGTTGAAACTTCACCTCGAAACGCGATCCGGCCGTTTGACGTCTTCTCATAGGTGCGCACCTCTGCGTGTTATATACTCCCGCGTTCGATATCATTCGTTGCTTGAGGAGAAACTAACAGTGCGCCATTATCGCCGCAATTTCTGCATCTTCTCTGCAATCTTCATGTCATTCGCCATTCTCGCATTGGCTGCGCCGCAGCCGCTCGCCGCGCAGGAGATGAACCCGAGTTTATTCAGTGGAATGCATTGGCGGTTGATCGGCCCGTTTCGTGGCGGACGCGCCGTGGCCGTCACCGGTGTCCCCGGCAAACCGGACGTCTTCTATTTTGGCGCCGTCGGCGGCGGCGTCTGGAAGTCAACCAACGCCGGCCTCGTATGGGATCCGGTTTTTGATTCCGAGCACATCGCTTCGATTGGCGCGATCGCCGTTGCGCCGTCGGATACCAACGTGATTTACGTCGGCTCCGGCGAGCCGGACATGCGCTCCGATATTTCCTATGGCAATGGAATGTACAAATCCACCGACGGCGGCAAGACCTGGACGCATATCGGTCTCGAAGACACGCGGCAAATCGGCGACATCGTCGTGGATCCGCGTGACGCCAATCTCGTCTATGTCGCGGCGCTGGGGCACTCCTATGGACCGAACGCCGAGCGCGGGGTCTTTCGCTCCACCGATGGCGGCGCCACATGGAAAAAAGTTCTCTACAAAGATGACAATACCGGTGCGATTGATCTTTCGCTCGACCCGGAAAATCCAAAAACGATTTATGCAGCTCTGTGGCAGACACGCCGTCCGCCCTGGAACGTCTATCCGCCATCGAACGGGCCGGGCAGCGGTCTTTACAAGTCTACCGACGGCGGCGACAACTGGACGCAATTGACGAACGGACTGCCGACTGACGGTCTCGGCCGCATCGGAGTCGCCGTAGCTCCCTCGGATTCGAATCGTGTTTATGCCATTGTTGATGCGAAGGACGGCGGTCTTTACCGCTCCGACGACGGCGGCCAGACGTGGAAGCTCGCAGACAACGAGTCGCGCATCTGGGGCCGCGGATGGTATTTCGGCGGCATCACCGTTGACCCGAAGGATGAAAATGTCCTCTACGTCATGAACACCTCGACCTATCGTTCGACCGATGGCGGCCAAAGTTTCACGGCCATAAAAGGCGCGCCCGGCGGCGATGACTATCACACACTTTGGATCGAGCCGGATGACCCGAATCGCATGATTCTGGGCAGCGACCAGGGCGTGGTTGTGAGCGTCGACGATGCGCAATCGTGGAGCTCATGGTACAACCAGCCTACCGCGCAGTTTTATCACGTCGCCGTCGATAATCGTTTCCCCTATTGGGTTTATGGCGCGCAGCAGGATAGCGGTGCCGCGGGCACCACCAGCCGCAGCCGCCACCGTGGAATCAGCTCGCGCGATTGGCTGCCGCTCGGCGTCGGCGGCGAAAATGGCTACATCGCGCCGGATCCGCTCCATCCCGGCATACTTTTCGGCGGCACAGTCACCAAGGAGAATGTTTTCACGGGCGCAGCGCAGGATGTCTCCCCTGATCTCGCGCACCCCGGCGATTATCGGCACACGTGGACGCAGCCGCTCGTTTTTTCAGCAGCCGATCCGCACGCTCTCTATTTCGGCACGCAGGTTTTGTTCAAGACGACCGACGGCGGCCAGAGCTGGCAAATCATCAGCCCGGATTTGACGCGTTCCGCGCCAGGTATTCCATCGAATCTCGATCCCGTCACAGCGAACGACGTCGATGGCAATGGCTATCACGGCCTGATCTACACAATTTCGCCTTCGCCGATTAATAAGGACTTGATTTGGACGGGTACGGACGACGGCAACATTCAAGTCACCTCCGACGGCGGCGCGACGTGGCAGAACGTCACGCCCCCGCAGCTCACCGCATGGAGCAAAGTGACGTTCATCGATGCGTCGCATTTCGATGCGAACACAGCATACGCGGCCATTGACCGCCACCGGCTCGACGACATCAAGCCCTACATTTACGTCACGCATGACAGCGGAAAAACGTGGCAGCTTATCGCCAATGGCATTCCCGAAGGGAGTTACGTCAACGTGGTGCGCGAAGACCCTGTGCGGCGCGGCCTTCTCTTCGCAGGGACGGAAACGGGCGTGTATGTTTCCTTCAATGACGGCGCGCAATGGCAGCCTCTGAAATTGGACTTGCCTACCGTGCCGATTCGCGATATCGCGTTCCACGATGCCGACCTCGTCGTCGCCACGCACGGCCGCTCATTCTGGATCCTCGACGACATCACGCCGTTGCGGCAGGCATCCGAGCAGATTGCAAATTCGGACGCATACCTATTCAAACCGGAGCTTGCCTGGCGCATGCATCCCGGCTCGGATGAAGGAACTCCTTTGCCCGCAGAAATTCCCGCGGGTGAAAATCCGCCGAATGGAGCGATGATCGACTACTACTTGAAGTCGGCGGCGACAACGCCGGTCACGCTCGAAATTTTCGATAGCAACAACCGGCTCGTGCGTCGCTACTCGAGCGCCGATAGAGTTGCGCCCATCAACCCGAAATCGTTGGACATTCCCGCGGCGTGGGTGCACCCGGCCGAGCCTCCTTCCGCGGAAGCCGGAATGCACCGCTTCGTCTGGGATGTGCACTATCCGGGTGCGGGCGGAGGCCGCGGCGGCATGATGGCCGCGATGTTTGGATTCGGCGGCGGGCCATGGGCATTGCCGGGAGATTACACCGTGCGGCTCACCGTGAACGGCCAGCGCTATTCGCAGCCGCTGACCGTGAAAATGGATCCCCGTGTGAACGTCTCGCAAGAGGATCTTCAAAAGCAATTGGAGCTAGCGGAACAAATCTCTGCGAAATCCGCGGAAGTCGGCGCCGCCGCGCGCCTTGCGGCAGAACTGCAAGAAAAGCTGAGAGCAGTCGCGCCGCAAGTCGCCTCGCACAAAGACGTGGCAAGTAGCGTTGACCAGCTGGGCGCGGAGGTCGCTTCCCTTCTCGGCAAGCCTCCTGCCGGAGAATTGGCTCCCGGAATGCCTGAGCCGACGGACCGCACAACGCTTCGCTACGTGTCGGGCGCGCTCGGCCAAGTAGAAAGCGCTGTGGAGAGCGATGATGCTGCGCCTTCGGCGGATGCCTTTGCCGCTTTCGCACAGGACGATCAGATTGCCATCGCGGCGCTTGAAAAATGGCAGTTGATCGTTTCGACGAAGCTTCCGGACCTGAACAAAGACCTGCACCGCGCGCACGTCGAGCCGATTGAGCTCGGGATGTCGCGTCCGCGCCGGGAGGATTGAGTTCGAAAGCAATTTGACGAGCGCGGCTCGCGCGCCGCGCTCTTTTGTTTGACGCGCGGAAGTCCAGAGAACTAAAATAGCGTTTCTGCGGCACAGCACGCGGGCGCTTCCCGCGGAGGAACCGCATGGCCAGAGTTACGGAACTGAACGTCAACGGAACGCTCCACGCGTTCGACGTTGACGCCGATGCCACGCTTCTCAGCGTTCTGCGCGATCAGCTTGACCTCACCGGCACGAAATACGGCTGCGGCGAAGGCCAGTGCGCCGCCTGCACGGTACTGATCGATGGAAATCCGCGCCATTCCTGCCAGATTCGCGTCGGCGCTGTTGGCAAGCATCGCATCACGACCATCGAAGGCCTCGAGAAAAACGGTGAGTTGCATCCCGTGCAGCAGGCGTTCATCGATGTGGACGCCATGCAATGCGCTTACTGCACTTCAGGAATGATTTTGGGCGCCGTCGCCATGCTGAAGATCCAGCCCAACCCCACCGAAGCGCAAATCGCCGATTACATGAACGGCCACATCTGCCGCTGCGGCGTTTATCAGCGAATTAAAGAAGCAGTCCATCTCGCCGCCACGCGCATGAACGGGAACGCATGATGGCCGCAGACCAAAAAACCGCTCTAGCAATCGAACCCGAGCGCTACGAACTGCGCGGGCTTCCCATGCATTTTTTTGCGATGGATCGCCGCAGCTTCATGAAAGCGATGGGCGGCGGCATCGCCATCTTGGCCGTCGCCAAGGACGCTCTGGCTCTACAGGAATCCGGCCGCCGCATTGGCATGGAAGAAAAGATGCCGCGCGAGATCAACGCGTGGCTGCATATCGCGCCGGACGGCGGTGTCACCGTTTACACCGGCAAAGTGGAAATTGGGCAAAATATTCGCACGTCGCTCGCGCAAACCGTTGCCGACGAATTGCACGTATCTCTCGCCTCGATTCAAATGGTGATGGGCGACACGCAACTGACGCCTTTCGACATGGGCACATTCGGCAGCCGCACCACTCCGCAAATGGGCACGCAGCTTCGCTCCGTCGCTTGGGCCGCGCGAAGTGTTCTGGTGGACCTGGCAGCCAGGAAGTGGAGTGTCGATGCAGGCCAGCTGGTGGCCGAAAACGGAACCGTCTCCGACCGCTCCGGCAGCCGCTCGATTACGTACGGTGAACTCGCGCAGGGTCAGGCTCTCGCGCAGATGATGCCTGCCGAAGATCCCGTGACTCCCGCCCCCGAGTGGAAAATCGCCGGCCAGCCGGTTCACAAAATTGGCGCTCGCGATTTCGTTACCGGCCGGCACAAATACACCCCGGATTTGAAGTTGCCCGGGATGCTCTGCGGCAAAATCCTGCGGCCCAGCGCGTTTGGCGCGACGCTCGCTTCTGTGGATCTGAGCGCGGCAAAGGCAATGCCCGGCGTCATCGCCGTGCGCGACGGTGATTTTGTCGGCGTCGCGGCGCCGGATGAATTGACCGCCGAGCGTGCCCTGGCCGCGATTAAAGCGCAATGGAACACAACTCCGCAATCTTCGAGCAAAGAGCTTTTCGACTTCTTGAAGAAAAACGCGGAAGAGGATCCCGCCGAAGAGAATCGCTATCGCCAGACGAAGGGCTCGATGAGCGATGGCCTGGCTGCCGCGTCGCATCGCCTGGAAGCCACGTATACCGTCGCCTACATCGCGCACTGCCCGCTCGAGCCGCGCGCGGCGCTGGCCGATTGGAAAGATGGCAAAATGATGGTCTGGACCGGCACGCAGCGGCCATTCGCCGTGCGCGATGAAGTGGCCCAGGCGCTCCACCTCTCCAACGACAATACGCGCGTCATTGTCCCCGACACCGGCTCGGCCTATGGCGGAAAGCACACTGGCGAATGCGCGGTCGAGGCAGCCCGCCTCGCTCAGGCTGCTGGCAAGCCCGTTCATCTGCTCTGGACGCGCGAAGAGGAATTCACCTGGGCCTATTTCCGGCCCGCCGGGGTCATCGAAATCAAAAGCGGCGTCGACGCCAATGGCAAGCTCACGGCCTGGGAGTTTCACAACTACAACTCCGGCGCGGCCGCGATCGCCACGATGTACGAAGCCCCCAATCAACTCATCGAATTTCATCCCGTGAATGCGCCGCTGCGCCAGGGTTCGTATCGCTCGCTGGCCGCATGCGCAAATCATTTCGCGCGTGAATCGCACATGGACGAACTCGCCCATGCCGCCGGCGTCGATCCGCTCGAATTTCGTATGAACAATCTTCAGGACGAAAGATTGCGCGCCGTCTACCAGGCCGCCGCAGAAAAATTCGGCTGGCAGGAGCGCAAGAAAGCGCCGGGTCACGGCTTCGGTATAGCGGGCGGCATCGACAAAGGCGGCCATGTCGCGGCTTTCGCGGAGGTCGCAATCGACGGTGCGACCCGCGAAGTTCGCATCGAGCGTGTTGTCGAGGCCTGGGACTGCGGCGCAATCGTCAATCCGGACGGATTGAAAAATACAATCTCCGGTGCGATCACCATGGGAATCGGCGGTGCACTTTACGAGGCCATCGAATTCGACAACGGGCGCATCCTGAATCCGCATTTCGCGCAGTATCGCGTGGCTCGCTTCAAGGATGAACCAAAAATCGAAGTCGTGTTGATCGACCGCAAAGACCAGCCGTCCTTCGGCGCCGGCGAAACGCCGATCGTCGGCCTTGCTCCTGCTGTTGCCAATGCGATTTTCGACGCAACCGGCCTCCGCATTCGCTCGATGCCCATGCTGCAGGATGGAAAACTGCCGAAACAAGCCTAGAATCGCCGCAAGAAACCTTCAGTGGATCTTTCCTGTCAGGTACGCGCGTCTCTTTTCGTGCGGGAATCGCTCAATCGCATAGCGCAGCATTGTGCGCGGCATTCCGCGATGATGCTCTTTGAGGAATTTCTCGAGCGCCTGTAGATTGCGCTTGCCGATTTCGCGCAGCATCCATCCGGATGCTTTATGAATCAAGTCCTCTTCATCCCCCAAAAGCATGCGCGCGATCTTCAGCGCGTCGCGCACTTGTCCTTGGCGGATGAACCACCACGTGGAAACCATGGCGATGCGCCGGTCCCAGAGACTCTTTGACCGCGCCAGCCCGTAGATCGGCTTCTTGTCGCGGTCTAAGAGATATGGGCCAACAATGTAAGGAGCGCTGTCGTCGACGCCATCCCATTCGTGAATGTACTTCCGATTGCGCATATAGAAATGGAAAATCGCTCCCTTTCCGTTTTCGTCTGTCCTGCGGAATTTCAGAACCAGAATCGCGTGCGCTAGCGAGCGCTCCTCGTGGACTCTCGATTTCATCAGCGCATGGACGTCGCGTAGCGCCAAATCCTGAAATTCGCGCGCGAGTTTCCGTATCTGCGGCGTCGTGACGCCGAGAAAAATATCGCTTGTATTTTTGAAAAAGCCGCGAAATGTCCGCGCTTTTTTCGGATTGGCGCAGCGGCGGAGCGCCTGGCGCGCTTTTGCGAGAGTCATCGAATCACGCAGCCGGCAACCTGCATCGCGGAAATTGGCCGCACGCATCCCTTTGCCAGCTTGAGTGTGCGGCCTTGCTCCGTCCTGCTATTGTTTCGCCGAAGCCTGTAGCTTTTTCCATTTTGCCAGCAGCGCTGTGAGCCGCGGCTCCAGCGCGTTTGCTGCGGCGTCTTGCGTATCCGTCGGCGCGGCATCTGCGCCATCCACTTGCGTATAGAGCTGCCCGAATTCCGCGTTGAGCCGCGCGAAGCTGTCGCCGCCTCCGCGCGCTCCGAAGAATCCGCCTCGTCCGCCTCCCGCGCCGGCAAGCTCTGCAGATTGCTTGTCGAGTGCGGCGGCCTGATCGCCGGATTGCTGCTTCAATCCTTCGCGGAACTTCTGGATCTCTTGCAGCGCGTCGTAAGCCTTGCCCATGCTCGCGGCGAGCCGTTGCTCCATCTCCGATTGTGCTTCAAGAGCGGCTTGCGTCACGTGTACGCGCGGATCTTCCCGCACTTCGATCGTCTGCGTGTACGTTTGCGTGCCCACCGTAAGCATCACGGTGTATGTCCCCGGCGCCACGCGAGGCCCGAGCGGATAGCTCGGCGTGTCGTGCGGCACTGCGGAAATCGGAAAGTCATGCGTCAAGGATTCCGGCGGCGTGTAATGCAAATCCCACACCCAGCGGTGCATGCCCGCGTCGCTCGAAAGGATCCGCGGCCAGCGCACCCAGTAGGTCGGCGGAATGAGCGTCTTCCTCAGCTCATCCTCGGTGAACGGCGGCCTTTCGGCGCTCGAGTAGAAGCGCACGAGCTTGTTCGCATGATCGTAAATTCCGATGGCGACTTTATCGGTTGCGGCGCTGCCAAGGTAATAGTCGATGATCGCGCCATCGGGCGGATTCTGCCCCGCGGGAACCTCCGGCGGCAATGGCGTGTCCGTGTTCGTATCCCGGCGATAGCGATAGGCCGGCGCGGGTGCGAAGAGATAAGCGTTCGATTTCGCGAGGGCGTCGCTCAGTTGCCGCAGCGGCGTGATGTCGTCAAGAATCCAGAAGGACCGCCCATGCGTGGCCACAATCAAATCGCTGTCATGGATCCACAGATCGCGCATCGATGAATGCGGCAAATTCAGCTGCAGCGATTGCCAGTGGTCGCCCGCGTCAAACGACACCCACACGGCATTTTCCGTGCCCGCAAATAGCAGATTCCTGCGTACGGGATCTTCGCGCACAGTATTCACCGGCTCATTGCCCGGCAGCCCGTCGACGATAAGCTGCCAGTGCTTGCCGCCGTCGTCCGTGCGATAAATGTAAGGCTTCATGTCGTTGATGCGGAAGCGGCTGACCGAAGCGAACGCAGTATTGACGTCGTAATGCGAGCCGACGATTTGCGTAACCTTGCTCCACGCGGTCATTTCCGGCGGTGTCACGTTGTTCCATTTCTTCCCGCCATCTCG
>JASHRL010000249.1 GCA_030037355.1 Candidatus Acidiferrales bacterium
GGTGCGCTAACTGGCGATCTCATAGCCGTGAGTATCCCATACTTTTACGTCACCGAACAGTACAGCCTGAGGCTCGACTTGCGCACGGTCGCCGACGACGATGATGCTGGCATTCGCGGAGTCAAAATACTTTCGCGCGGCGAGCAACACATCGTCGATTTGCAGTGCGCGGATTTTCTCGCGGAACGTTTCTAGATAATCGTCCGGCAAGCGATCCAGATATTGCGTTGAAAGCTGGCCAAGCAGTCCGCCTTGCGTCGCGATGCCCAGCGAAAAAACGCCGGACATGTAATTTCGCGCGGCATCGAGTTCCGCCTCGGTCACGGGCAGAGCGCGCATGCGGTCGAGTTCATAAAAGATTTCCGTCAGCGTCGCGGCGACGACTTCGCTGCGTACCGCCGCATGCACGGAGAAATGGCCCTGATGCTTGAGAGGATGAAAGCCGCTGCGCGGGCTATATGTATAACCCTTCTGTTCGCGGATATTCGCCACCAAACGCGAATTGAATGCGCCGCCATAAATCGTATTGGCAAGCAGCGCGCGACGCCAATCCGGGCTCTGCCGGTTGATGGCGAGATTGCCCACCAGCACCTCGGCTTGCACTGTTCCCGGCATGTGCACGACATGAACTCGGCGGCCATGCGCGACCGGCGGAGCAGCGCCGGAAAATCCCGGCGCTTCAGCTCCGCGCCACGCGCCGAAAGTCTTTTCGATCCGATCCATCATGCGATCGGAATCGAAATCGCCCACGGCAATCAGCAGCGCGTTCGACGGAACATAGTGGGCGCGATAAAACTCCGCAAGCGCATCGCGGCTGTACGACTCCACCTGCGCTTCCGTCGGCGCAATCACGGCATAGGGATGTTCGCCGAAAAGGACGCGGCGAAATCGTTCCTCAGCGATGAAGCCGGGCGTGGTGCGATCAATCCGCAACTCCTCCAGCCGCTCGCGCCGCTCGCGCTCAAATTCATTCTGCGGAAAGGCAGCTTCGTGCGCGAGATCGGCGATCATCGCGAGCAACGGCTCGGCGAACTCGGAGAGCCCGGAAATCGAAATCGCGCTCGTGTCGGCGCCCGCCGAGGTGCCGAGGCTCGCGCCCATTCCGCGCAAATCCTCTTCGATGCGGCGGCTGGTCCGCGAATGCGTTCCTGTGCGAATCACGCGCGCAGCCATTTCGGCAAGCCCAGGCGAGCGATGCGCGACAAGCGAATTGCCGGAGTGAAAGAAAAGCTCGGCGCCGATTTTCGGAAATGTATGCTGTTCGGCGATGACGACCTGCATGCCATTCGCGAGTGTGCGAACGGTTCGGCGTGGCCAGGCGACGGAGCGTTCCGCGCCGAGAGACGGCACCGTCGATGGGAAGGACGCTTGTGAACTGGCGCCGCTCATCACGCCACCTCCTGCATGGGCGGCTCGGCAACCGGCTGGCGAAAAACAATGGAGCGATTTTCGCGCATCAAATACTTCTGCGCCGCCGCGTGAATCTCCGTTTGCGTGACGGCGAGGAAGCCATCGAGTACATTGTCGATGCGCTTTGGATCACCGTCAAACAAGGTGAAGCAAGCGAGCGCGTGCATCAAGCCAAAGCGAGGGACGCCCGCACCGCCCGACTCGAGCATGGAATAAAAATCGGAGCGGCATTTCACTTTCACTTGTTCGAGCTCCTGTGTGTCCACCCGCTTTTCGCGAACCGTGCCAATGACTTCATCAAACGCTGCGACGGTCGCATCCGCGGAATATTCCGGCTTGTGGTAGATCACGGTCGTCTGCAGAGTGGGGCCGTTGTATTCGAATACGTCGGGAAAACCCATGCCGCCATCGACGCCGACGGCGATTTGTTTTTCCAGAACGAGAGTGCGATACATGCGTCCGGCGCGGCCGGCGTGCAAAATGCGGTCGAGCATCGCGGTGGCGTACCAATCGGGTTCGTGGCGTTGCGGGACGTTGTAGCCGATAGCCATGGCGGGAAGCTGGCCGAATTTTTCGTCGACCTTTCCGCGGCGCTCCTCGCGCTGCGGCGCTTCGCTGGTATCTGCTTTGGGCAAAAGCGTCTGACGTGGAATATCCTCGAAATAGCGCCGCGCGAGGGCGAATCCTTCCTTCGGATCCACATCGCCAACCATCAAGAGAACAGCGTTGTTGGGCGCATAGTACGTGTGAAAAAACTGGCGGACATCGCCCAGCGTCGCAGCGTCGAGATCGGCGAAGTCGCCATAGAAATTGTGGGCGTTGGGCCAATTGCGGAAGGCGATGGGCGGGAGATCAAGCCACGGAAAGCCACCGTAGGGTTGATTGAGGACGTTCACGCGGACTTCTTCTTTCACGACATCGCGTTGATTGCGCAAATTTTCGCCGTCGACTTTGAGCGCGCGCATGCGGTCGGCTTCGAGCCACAGGACGCGCTCGAGCGCGTTCGACGGCACGACTTCGAAATAATTCGTGATGTCGTAGTTCGTGGTTCCGTTCAGTACGCCGCCGGAGGAATTGATCAGGCGGATGTGCTCCATTTTTCCGGCGTGCTCGGAGCCTTGGAACATCATGTGCTCGAAGAGATGCGCGAAGCCGCTGCGTCCGCGCGGCTCGAGACGGAATCCGATCTGATAATAAACGCCGACAAGAACGATCGGCGCGGAACGATCCGGCGAAATGACGACGCGAAGGCCGTTCGACAGCGTTTCCGTTTCCACGGGAATCTGCAATTTGGACAAATTTCCTCCTTAACCTTTCGAGAGAACGCGATTCAGTTGTTGCAACGTGTGCTCTGGCCGCGCCGCCAAAACACGCGCGGAGAGGCGGGCCAGGGCGGCATAGGCTTCCGCAAATTCCCTGGGCGATGCGGCGAGGGAACGCATGTGGCGTGAAATCGTCGCATAATCGCCGCGCGCCATAGGCCCGGTCCAGGCAGCATGAGCGCCGAAGCGCTTGAAGTTGGCCAGCGTCTGGTCAACCAGCGGCAGAAGAGCCATTTTCGCACGGCGACGCGAAAATCCAAGACTCATCAAAATTTGAACGCCTGTCCGGATCATGGTCAATAGGTAAGCGGATGCAAAATTCCCCGCCGCGTGGTAGGCCGGCTTCGCGCTGGCGCGCAGCGCGATAGGCAGGCCTCCCAGAGCATGCACGATTTTTCGAGCGGCGGCTTGCGCGCGGCGGTGACCTTGAATGACGAATACGACTCCCTCAAGCGGAGGCGCGCCGCGGCCTCCGAATGTTTGCAAAGGATGCATCGAGGCGGTGGCGGCCCCGGCGAGAGAGAGAGGTTCAAGCGCAGCGGTGTCCAGAGCGCCGCTGGTGTGGATGATGATTTTACCGCGACACTCCTGGCCGCCGAGTTCGGCGAGCTTCGCGGCGACGGCGCGGATGGCATCGTCGGGTGTGGCGATCAAGATGATGTCGGCATCCAGGACGCGCCGCGACAATTGATGCTGGGGACGGCCGGCGCCAATCGCGCGAACGGCAGAGCGCGCCGAGGATTCTGAACGCGCCACGACCGCGGCAATCGTCCAATCCTTCTCGCGGAGTTTTCGCGCGAGTGCGCGTCCGACACGTCCAGCGCCCACAATCGCAATCGTCGGAGTCATAGCATGATAGGATAGCTTCTTCGCAATTTTCGTGCCTGGAAAAATCGACTTGCACATATTTGCCACAGTTTTTTTCGCCGCGCTGGCGCTGGGGTGGATCGTTTCGACGGTGGTGACCTACAGCGGAATGGCGAGCATCCCTTCGCTGGCAGATGCCGCGATTTTCGAGGGGCCGGATTTTCCACGAATTTCGATTTTGCTGGCGGCGCGCGACGAAGCGGAAAAAATGCCGGCGGCGCTGGTTTCGCTGCTAAAACTCAACTACCCGAATTATGAAGTGATTGCCGTGGACGACCGCTCGACGGATGCGACGGGAAAGATTCTGGATGAGTTTGCGGCGCGCGATGCGCGGTTGAAAGCGATCCACGTTGCAGAGCTGCCGAAGGGATGGCTGGGAAAGCCGCATGCGCTGGCGTCGGCGTATGAAAAAGCCAGCGGCGAATGGCTGATTTTTACGGATGCGGATGTGCATTTCGCGCCGGATTTGCTGCGGCGCGCGGTGACGTACATGGCGCGCGAGCGGCTGGACCATTTGACGCTGCTCGTGAGACTGGACCTGCGCGGATTCTGGGAGCCCGTGGCGCTGGGTTACTTGGGCGTGATTTTTGCGATGGGAACGCATCCGTGGAAGACAAGCGATGCGAAATCGAAAGCGTACATGGGCGTGGGTGCGTTTCAAATGATCCGGCGCGCGACATACGAAGCGATTGGGACGCACCGGCGGCTGGCGATGGAAGTTGTGGATGACATGAAACTCGGAAAGCTGGTGAAGATGGGCGGGTTCCGGTCAATGGCCGCGCCGAGCGAGCATTTGATGAACGTGCGATGGCAGGAAGGATTTGGGAACATCGTGAAAGGGCTGACGAAAAATATGTTTGCGGGATTTTCGTTCAGCGCGGCGCAGGCGCTGGCGGCGATGTGCGGAGTCTTTGCGCTGAGCGTGGCGCCGGTGCTCGGCGTGATTTTTGCGCGCGGCGTGGCGCAGATTGCGGCAGCGGTTGCGGTGATTGCGGCGATGATTTTCGAGGCGCTGCTGATGCCACGGGCGAGAGCGTCGAGATGGTTTGGAGTGACGCACGCGCTGGGCGCGCTGGTGATTTGCTACATTATTTTGCGGTCGATGATTGTGACGCTAGGGCGCGGCGGAGTCGTGTGGAGGGGGACGTTTTATCCGCTGGAGGAGCTGAGGAGGGGACAGGTTTGATTTCGAGCTTCGCGTTTTATAACTCTCTGGCTACGCCTACTGCTTGACCCAAACCGTAACTCCTGCAGACACGACGGGACCGTCTTCCTTCCCCCAGATCGTATTGCCCCGAAAATAGTTACGCGGGAGCGGAGCGGCGTAAACGCATTTCAGAGTATATCTGCCGGGGCCAGGAAAAAGCAGTTTCGCAGGGATGCGAGAGTCGAAACCAGCGAAGACGTCCCACCCAATTGAGATCAGCTCGCCTTTCCCTGTTTCGTCAGGCGGAGCCAAGTCGTACGTCTGGGAGAATTCCCTGACTTGATGTCCGGATGGATCTAAAACGCGCAGTGATAGGCCAGTCGATGGGTTCCATCCTAAAGCATCCCATATTGTCACGGCTTTTTGGGGACTGCGAAAAAAAACGGTTGTCAGGACATTATCCGTCAGGTGAACTTGGTGAGAGCTGATTCTAAGCTCTACCTGCAATCGGTCCGCGCTCCTTTCCTTTTGCGCTTTCGCAACCTGGCCTGAAGCGCCTGCAATGATCACGATTAGAACCGCCGCTAACCTCATTTTATGCCTCCGGACGCGGCTGGGCGCGAACTGCCCTCAGTATCT
This sequence comes from Candidatus Acidiferrales bacterium, assembly GCA_030037355.1. Lineage (GTDB taxonomy): Bacteria > Acidobacteriota > Terriglobia > Acidiferrales > UBA7541 > DAHUXN01. The sequence goes on from JASHRL010000249.1 coordinate 5,386, forward strand.
AAGGGACGAGGAGGAGTTTCCGATGCGGGAACCGGATCGAAGAGGGGGCCGAGGTCGCGCTGCTTCATGAGGCGGATGCGGTCGCGGATGGTGGCGGCGCGCTCGAATTCGAATTTCTTAGCGGCTTCGCGCATTTGGGATTCGAGCTGCGCGAGCGCGGCTTTTAGTTGTTCTTCACTTTGAATGTCTGCAAGGGAGGTATCCTCGGTGGGAATCGTAACGTAATCGGCTTCGACGATGGCGGCGAGCTGCATATCGACGGATTTGCTGATGGATTGCGGCGTGATGTTGTTCTCGCGATTGTAGGCGATCTGTTTCGCGCGGCGGCGATTCGTTTCGCCGATGGCCTGGCGCATGGAGTCGGTCATGACGTCGGCGTAGAGAATGGCGCGGGCGTTGAGATGGCGCGCGCAGCGGCCCATGGTCTGAATGAGCGATGTGGCGCTGCGGAGATAGCCTTCCTTGTCGGCGTCGAGAATGGCGACGAGCGAGACTTCGGGAAGATCGAGGCCTTCGCGGAGAAGATTGATGCCGATGAGGACATCGAATTCGCCGCGGCGAAGATCGCGCAGGATGCGCACGCGCTCGAGAGTTTCGACTTCGGAATGCAAATAACGGCAGCGGACGCCGACCTCGCCGAAATATTCCGCCAAATCCTCAGACATGCGTTTCGTGAGCGTGGTGACGAGGACGCGCTCGTTGCGTTCAGCTCGAACGCGGATTTCCTCGAGCAAATCATCGACCTGACCTTTGATCGGCCGAACCTCGATTTCGGGATCGACGAGGCCCGTGGGACGAATGACTTGCTCGGCGACGACGCCACCGGATTTCGTGAGTTCATACGGGCCGGGCGTGGCGGAGACGTAAACGGCCTGATTCACGCGATGCTCAAATTCCTCGAAGGTGAGCGGGCGATTATCGAGCGCGGAAGGCATGCGGAAGCCGTAGTCGACGAGATTCTGCTTGCGCGAACGATCTCCGTGGTACATGCCGTGCAGTTGCGGAATCGTCTGGTGAGATTCATCAACGACGAGGAGATAGTCGCTGGGAACGTAATCGAGGAGCGTGGGCGGCGCTTCGCCGGGCAAACGACCGGAAAGATGGCGAGAATAATTTTCGATGCCGTGGCAATAGCCGATGGTGCGCATCATTTCGATATCGAAACGCGTGCGCTGCTCGACGCGCTGCGCTTCGACGATTTTTCCCTGGCGGGCGAGTTCGCCGCGCCACCATTCGAGTTCTTCGAGGATGCCTTGGATGGCGCGCTCGCGTTGCGCGGCGGGGAGAACGTAGTGCGTCTTGGGATAAATCGGCAGGCGCGTGATTTCTTCGCCTGACGAGCGGATTTCGCCCGTCAGCGGATCGATGCGGCGAATGGCTTCGATTTCGCTGCCCCACATTTCGATGCGCACGGCAAAATCGTCATAGGGAGGATGGACTTCGATAGTGTCACCGCGAACACGGAATGTGCCGCGGCGCAAATCTTCGCCGCGGTCGTAGAGGATTTCGACGAGTTTTCGAAGAATTGCGTCGCGAGAAATGGACTGGCCCTTTTCGAGCATGAGCATCATGCCGTAATAAGCTTCGGGCGAGCCGAGGCCGTAGATGCAGGAAACGGAGGCGACGATGATGACGTCGCGGCGCTCGAAAAGAGAACGCGTGGCGCTCATGCGCAGCTTGTCGAGTTCGTCGTTGATGGTTGCTTCTTTTTCGATGTAAGTGTCGGAAGAAGGCAGATAGGCTTCGGGCTGGTAATAATCGTAGTAGCTGACGAAGTATTCGACGGCATTGCGCGGGAAAAATGACTTGAATTCGTGAAAGAGCTGGGCGGCCAGCGTTTTATTGTGCGCGAGAATGAGCGCCGGGCGATTGATCTGCTCGATGACCTTGGCCATCGTAAACGTTTTGCCCGAGCCTGTGACGCCGAGGAGGACCTGGTGCTTATCGCCGTCGCGCACACCGCGAGTGAGCTGAGAGATAGCCTCGGGTTGATCGCCGCGAGGTTCGTAGGTGCTGGAAAGCTTGAAATCCATGGTGTGGACGCTCTGCGCCGAATTTTGGAGGCGCGTGAAATTTCTATTATAACGCAAACGCGCCTAACGCAGTTTGAAGGGATACCTAGTCGGGGTGCGCGAAGCGTATGTGCGCGCACTGCACTGCCCCCGCAGGGCCCGCACTGAATTTTGGGACAGCGATCTCTAAACAGACTCAAACTGGACATCTGGTAAAACAAAATCGGCTCGTTCCCCCAGCCAAGAAAAGAGAGCGAGGCAGGTTTTCAAGGCTGCGATTGAGCCAGCAGCATCAACTGGGAATGGGGTGATTGCCTTACCGCCACCTCCTCCCACGTGAACGATCCTGTTGCGCGTTGCGTAAAGACGTTTAGCTTGTTGATAGAGCGCTTCATCCTCGGCCAGCAACGATCTGCGAAGGACGTAGAGCGAAAGCTCGTGAATGAGGACGCCGAAATCTTGCTTGCTGCGGAGCCGCTCATAGACAGGATCTTTGTGTATCAAGCCACCTCCGGCCTGATTAAGGCCGATAATCCGAAACCGGTCGTTGGCATGCGAGGCGAGCACGCGTCTGTGCTCTCGGTCGATGGCAAAGCCGAAGGCCCCCTCTGCGGAAACTGCCGCGTATAAGATCGAACTCGCATAGTCAGATGCTCGGTGCGCGGCAAGTGCATCGAGGAGCATTACTTCGTGAGTGAGGGGTACGAAGTCACGGTCAAGTTTTACCGCTGCGTGGACATGCTCCGCTGTGACAGCACTGGACCACCGGTACTTCTGAACGTACCCTCGTATCAACGGCGATGCCGACGGCGCATTTTTCGGCAGGTCGGCCTCCTCGCCAAAAAAGTAGCCCATGCAAGAGCTTAATTTCGGCATATCGGCCTGCCCTGTAGCGTGACGCAATCTCAGAAGCAGATCCCCAACGGCATCCTCCAAGAGCTTCGGGTGCTTTGTGGCATTCTTGAATCTCGATTCATCACTTGTGGCGAGTGCTATTTCCGCCGAAGGGCCGAATTTCACGCCGGGAACAACCTCCGGAAATTCGTGGGTTTCTGGTCTCCTCAAGCTGGTAAGACATGGGTAGCAAATGGGGCTGAGCAGAGACCATCCCTCGGTTTTTGGCAACGCAAAGAGTAAAGGGTCCTCAACCCTTAGTTTCCACCAAAGAGGAACGTTGAATTGGAAGCGCGCCAGAAACATTGATGAGTAGCTTACCAAAATGGGGGCCAAAGGCTAGGGTGCGCCGGATTGGGTAGTGTCTCAGTTTGACCGCTAGGCCATCTTGCCATAAGCAAACGGCGTGGCATACTTGAACCATGCCGAAACGTCCGCGTGACCCTAACCAGCTCGCCAAGATGGTCGTGGACATTGCTACGGGCGAGATGGACGATACGGTTAGCGAGTCCAAGCGACACCCATCTCCCAAGCGCAAGGCTGGGCTAAAAGGCGGCAAGGCGCGTGCGAAGAGGCTGACTCCGCGAAGACGAACTGAGATCGCCACCATTGCCGCTAATGCCCGTTGGAAAAAGACCTAGCTAGCTTTGTCGTCCTCTCCAGGGGCATTCTCCCGCCAATTTTTATCTGGAGTTAGGTCGGTGGCGAATTTTAACGGTCTCTGGTCTGGATGGATGCTATTCCAGTGCGCTGCTGTATTGCTGCCCATGATGGCCTCACCGACCATCTGTTCACGATAAAGGTGCAGCGCCTTAACCATTTTATGTCGCGGGGCTTCATCCGTATCAATCCACAGGCTCTGCTGCTTTCCGCTAGACAGGCGCTGCGCTATAGCGAGATTTGCCCGATATGGCCGCTTGGTTTCTTTGTCGATTCTCGTCTCATCTCGCGCAGCATCACAAAACTTCTTAGCGAGAAGATCAAGGCCGGTTGGTGGAACCGGAAGTTTCCAACCCATCTTTTCCGCAAGCCGAGCCACTTCGTGCATATCCACATCGGTCTTGTGATTCACTTCCTTGTAGTAACGCAGAAATCGCTGCCGTTCCTTTATCGACGCCATCTTTCTTTCTCCTACTCTCCCACTGGGGCTATATTTCCCCAACCATCAACCATCGCATTCGGCACAATGAACGACCGGATTTTGACGAGATGATCTCGGAATTTATCGTACCTACCAGTGCGATACTGCAATTGTCCAGCAATCAAGCCAGGATGAACTTTTATAGTATTTGCAAATCCTAGAATGTCTCGGCGCGCGAAAAATGGACTCTTCCGGTCTATGAAAAGTTCTAGTTCGGATTGCGGCACACAGAAATTGGTCGCTGCATCATTCGCTGTACGCTCTTCTTCTGGAATATCCTTGCCGACGCCAGCCTTCTCGCCTTCTAATTCGGTGTCTAGCATCGCAGCCAAGCGACCATGCCCTTTCAAAACGTGCTCACACTCATGCCGTAATACGAACCAAAAATTATCAATGCGGTCATATCGAAGAGACATCCCAATAACAGGCGACTTATCATCAAGCCAAAAGCAAACGCCATCGATCTTTGCCCCTGGTAACGATTCGACGATGACAAATCGAATGCCGCATTCCATCATGATGCGTGGGACTTTCCGCACTTGGTCTGCTGTACCGCGCAGCGTGCCGAGTGTCCTGATGCTATCGCGGACGGCGGATTCGGAGTACTTCGCTACAAGCATATCCTCGGCTATTTGTTTGACACGATATAGCCATGCGATCTGAATTGGTGTGGCAGGCATCGAAACATGCGTTTTCTTTGCAGCGTGAGGGAGAATTTCAATCTCGCTTATAGAATTGACGCCGAAGAATTTACACAGGGCAGCTTCGATTTTGGCGACATCTCGGATGTCAGTTACGCCATCGAGCCATCCGCGCCTAATCATTTCGGTTACTGGAAGCTCTCCGAAGAGCGTGGCGCGCGTAGGTAGGGATGGGTCAATGCGAACCTCGATTTGTGCTTTTGCTAAGTCGTATTCTTTTTGAAGCTGTAATAGCGCGTTGGGGTCAATGCCGAGCACCGCCTGTAGTCGGAGTGCCGTTTCAGCATCAACTGGCTTAACGCCGTTCATGATTTTGCTAACAGTGGTTTCGTCGGTACTTAAAACCAACGCAAGCACTCGCTGCGTCCAGCCGCGATCTCTGAGATATTCATCGATGAGCTGGGCCGGGGTTCGGCAATCACGGGTCATGCAGACACTGTGCCAGAGAACACGCATCAGCGCAATGGTAAAGTTGTTTATTTCGCCAAACTGAATAATATGCTTGACAAATGGGATGGGCTATCGTATCTTCGATGGCATGAACAGGCTGCCACTGACGAAGCGAATCCAGATTCTGGGCTTGCTGGTTGAAGGAAATAGCCTTCGGGCTACCAGCCGCCTAGCCGATGTTTCTATTAATACCGTCACCAAGCTGCTCGTCGATCTTGGTGAAGCATGCGCGGAATATCACCACCAGAACGTTAAGAATGTGGGAGCGCGCCGTGTTCAATGCGACGAGATATGGTCATTTGTGGGGGCAAAGGCGAAGAACGTGAGGCCGGAAAGAATCGCGGATGGATGGGGCGATATTTGGACATGGACGGCTCTGGATGCCGATTCCAAGCTGTGCATCAGCTATTGCGTGGGAGCGCGTGACGCGAAAACCGCCTACGAGTTCATGGATGATTTGGCTTTTCGGCTCGCAAATCGCGTGCAGCTCACTACAGACGGCCATCGCGCCTATCTGACCGCAGTAGAAGATGCGTTCGGCTCTGGGATTGACTACGCGATGCTCGTCAAGGTTTATGGTTCTGATGCGGAGAATGATTCGCGCTATAGTCCGCCGGAAGTCATCGAATGCAGGCCAATCGAGATAACGGGAAGGCCAGATCCGAAGCACATTTCCACTAGCTTCGTGGAGCGGCAAAATCTGACAATGCGGATGGGAATGCGGCGCTTCACACGCCTTACTAACGCCTTCTCGAAAAAAGTCGAGAATCACGCAGCAATGGTCGCGATTCACTTCATGTACTACAATTTCGCACGGATTCACAAGACGCTGCGCGTTACGCCAGCGATGGAAGCAGGGTTGTCCGATCACGTCTGGAGCCTAGAAGAGATCGTGTTACTGGGCTAAGTCCAGGAATCCCTAGTCGCATTTACGGCATCTAATAGGGCCTAAATGGACGTTGCAAGTCTATCGCTTGTGTTATAGTTCCATTCAATAAGGAGGATGCAATGGCCCACGACGCTCTAAGTGTAGCCCGATACGTCCTCTGGTTGGGACGCGGAACCGATATGACGCCCATGCGACTGCAAAAGCTCATCTACATATCGCACGGCTGGATGCTGGCCCTTTTGGACAAACCACTATTGGCCGACACCCCCGAAGCATGGCCGTATGGCCCTGTATTGCCTTCTGTGTACCAAGCCTACAAGAAATTTGGCGGTAACGTGATTACGGACGTTCCAGATCAAGAGCCTACTGGTTTCTCTCCCGAGGAACGGGATTTAATGGGGAAGGTATGGGAAGCCTACAAGGGCTTTACCGCGATTCAGCTTTCCGCTCTTACGCATCAACCGAATACTCCGTGGGCAATCACTCGTCAGCTTTCTGGCTCTGGTGCTCCTATCTCGAATGACCTAATTAAAGAACACTATCGGGCGTTGGCGGACGCCAGAAAGTAACCGATGGGTACCGGAGGTGTGGTTCTCCCTCCAATTGGAGAACCAGCACCTTCCCCGCCGTCCGACAATAAAGCCAACTTAGAAGCAGCGGCTTTCGCTGCGGGAAAACTAAAGCGCAGCGACACCAGAGACAAACACTTGCACTATTGTGCATTGGTGTTCTTGTGGTGCGCACTTCTGGGATTTCTAGCCGCTTCGGGGGTGTGGCTCTTCCACCTAATTACGCCAATCAGTTGGCACTTCCTAAGCGACCCTCAACGCGAGAACCTACAGAACGTATTATTTACTGCGGTTGGATCGGCGACCGCTGGGAACTTCGGCAAGAAATATCTTAAGGGTGATTCATAGGCCGTCAAACTGAGACACTACCCCGGATTGGGGATGGAGCGTGATTTCGGATTGGGTGCTGGCGCACCGTCTGTTTCTACGGGAGCTTTTCGATTTGTTGCTGGACCTGGCTACGGAATTCCAAGGGGTGCGTAGCTCATGGGCACATTCTAGCAAAGGGCCGGGAAGCCGAGAGTGATATCATCTGGCCACAACTGCGGCGAAGAATGTGGGCCCCGGCCACGGAAATTTTGGAGTCGAAGCAAGTTGCCAGCGAACAATCAGCCGTACATCGGATTCGAAGGGCCTATCGGCGCGGGCAAGACGACGCTGGCGCAATTGCTGGCGCTGAAGCTCGGCGCGACGCTGATTCTGGAAGACGTGGATGGGAATGCGTTCCTGCCGGATTTTTACGCGGACCGCGAGCGCTGGGCGCTGGGGACGCAACTGACATTCTTGATTTCGCGGTATGAGCAACTGCGGACGATTCCGCCGGCGCGAACCAGACCAGTGATTTCGGATTACACGCAGGCGAAGGACCCGATCTTCGCGCGAGCGCTGCTGCACGATCGCGAAGTGGAATTGTACGAGCGGCTGACGCTGGGGCTGGATGTGAGCGTGCCGCGGCCGGACGTGACGGTGTACGTTGACGCAAGGAACGACGTGCTGCTGAATCGAATTCGGCGGCGCAACCGGCCGTATGAAGCGACGATTGACGGAAAATATCTGGACGCGCTGCGCCATGCGTATGCGCGCCATCATAACTCCACGGGAAATCTGCAAGTCTTGAGCTTCGACACCTCCGAACTGAACCTCCGCTCCGAAACGCAACTCGAAGGCATGTACAAAGAAATCATTACTGCGGCTTCTGCGCGTTAGAGCATCGCGAAATACCAGAGCGACACGCCGGGGCGCCGCTAGCGAAATGTTCCCTGTGCGGAATGCAGCCAAAATGGATTGCTTCCTCGCCTATAAGCACTGCGTGCCACGCGAGCGACGCGGCGGCGGAGTTGGTAAAGTAATGAGAACAATCCGCCATGGAAACTCGAACCGATCGCGCGACGTGGAAAACTTTGCTGGCTTTCTCGATTATCTATTTTGTTTGGGGATCGACTTTCCTCGCGATACGCGTCGGCGTACACGACGTTCCGCCGTTTATGCTGGCGGCGATGCGGTTTGTGATCGCAGGGTTAGTGCTCTACGGCTGGATGATGGCGCGAGGCGAGCGTTCGCCTTCGGCGCGCGAATGGATTTCGGCGTGCGTGCTGGCGATTTTGATTTTCGTGATCGACTACGGATTGCTGTTCTGGTCCGAACAGCGCGTGCCTTCGGGAATCGCGGCAGTGATGATGGCGACGATCCCGGCGTTCATGGCGCTTTCGGAAATTATTTTGCTGCGAACGCAAAAACTGACGCTGCGGTTGAGCGTGGCGCTGGCGATCGGGATTTTTGGAGTGGGAGTGCTGGTGAGCCGGTCGCTGAATCTCGGCGGAGCGCCGATTGACGAGGCAGGCGCGGTGGCGCTGATCGTGGCGTCGATCAGCTGGTCGGTCGCGGCGGCACTCTCGCGCAAACTGCCGCTGCCGACGTCGAAGGCGATGAGCGCGGGAGTGCAGATGCTCGCAGGAGGGATTCTGCTGGCGCTGGCATCGGCGGCGCTCGGGGAATTTCACAATTTTCATCCGGGAAATGTTTCGCGCGGGGCGTGGCTGGCGCTGGCCTATTTGATCATCGCGGGTTCGATTGTGGGATTCACAGCGTATGTGTGGCTGCTGCACCACGAATCGCCGACGAAGGTGGGAACTTACGCGTACGTGAACCCAATCGTGGCTGTGATCGTGGGATATTTTCTGGGCGGCGAAGCGCTGGGACTGCGGACCGCCGTCGGAACAGCGTTCATCCTGATCAGCGTGGTGGTGATCCGGACGACGCGAACGAAAAAACAGGCGGCAGTTTTGCCGGTGGAAGATGCGGCGTAGCGCACAGGGGAGCTATGGGTTCGCCGACTGAGAGACGAGTGTAATGTCGGATTGGCTGTGCGTGCTGCCAGCGTAACGCATGCGATTGTGAGCCGCGTCGGTCATGATGGTGAAATCCATTTGCGTGTCGCTGGATTGCGTGACGCTGACAACCATTCCGGTATGCAGCGAAATCGAAGTGAGGCCTTCACCTAAGCCGGTCCACTTGCCGGAAGTCCGCAGGCCATTCTGACGAAAAACATCCGGAGTGCGATCTTTGTCGGAGCCGGAACTGATGATTTCGGATTTCGTGAGAATGACGGCGCACTCGTCGGGCGATGGGGCTGATGATTTTGCACTGACGGCGGATGAGGGTTCGGCTGCGACCGCGCGGCAAGGCTCGTTGCGCAAATAGCTGGAGCTTGTGCGCCAGGCGAGGCCTGTGAGAGGCATGTTCTCCAGCGGCTGTTCGGACGACCATTTTTCGCCGACGGCGATTCCCTTCTGCGGCAAAGAAGCGCCCAAAGTCAACTGACTGAGCCACTGGCTGATCACCGCGGCACGCGAGGGATCCGTGGTTGCGTCCTTCAGGCCGGTCGCGTCTGTGATTTTGCCATCGGGATCCAGAGTGAATTCCATGGATTGGCCTTCGAGCTTTTTGAATTGATCCGCGACTTCCGCTGTGTCCGGGTCATAGGAATCGCTGCTGGTTGTGGCGGCGGCTTTTTCGTAGGTGGCGCGGATGCGCGCCTGGCCGGGAGTCGCCGGTGCGTTCGAAACGCTGAGGATGTCGAGCCGCAGCGTGACGCTGACAGATTCTTCGATTTTTTTCGCGCCCTCGGGGTTGACAATTGGGCCAGTGGATTCGGAATTCGTGTCCAAAGTCATCTGGACAGAGTAACGAAGGATCTGGCCGGGCGTGAAATGAGGAACGAGGTGAATGCGCTTAGCGGATGCGGATTGACGCGAGAAAATAGGAGGCGAAAAAAGAAGCGGCGCCAAGAGCAGAAGAACGAATGGAAATGCCAGCCGCGAGCGAAGATGATTCTTCATGGTGCAAGGCCAATGCTGCGCGGGCTGCGGCGAAATTTGTGATGCGGCGCGCTCATCGAGGCGACTGATGAGGCTCGGCGCGAGACAGTTGCGGAGATTTCAACGTGCCGGATAATTCGAAGACGTGCGCTGGGTCGGAAGTTTTTGGAGCTTCATCTCCATCCTGCGCACCGCTGCCTGAGCGCAATTCGAACTGTAGCTGGCGCTGAAAATCGACGAAGCCCGCGGCTGCGATTTGGTTCTTTGGGCCGGTGAGAAGCAAACGGGAGAATTGCACTTTGCCGCCGGAACAGGAAAACTCCGCGGAAGCGGAGGGAAAGAGCGTGGTACCCGGACGGCGTGCGCCAGCGCTCATGGACTCGAGCAAATCCATTCCGGCATAGCCAGCGTCGCGCATCTGCGCTGAGCCCTGGCAGGAGAGAGAACGCAACAGGGCCTCGCGGCCAACGCCCTTGGCGGAAATATGCAGGCTGCCCGAGGCGCTGCCAGAAAAGAGATCGGCCAAGGAAAATGTGTGGGCTGCAAGCTGGCTCAGATTCACGTCGCGGAATTTGGCGTCCACTTCATAGGTCGGCTGCGAGACGAGATTGAGAGCGATCGAGCCGAGCAACTTGCCGCCGTAAAAGCCTGTCTCTGCGTTCGTGAGATGAAGTTCACGGCCATCCACGGCGGCGTCGGCGTGCAGTTGACGCAGAACAAACGGAGCCAAGGTGAACTGGCCGAGGGCGAGAGTTCCGCGAGCGCGGAGCCAGACGGGCATCGGCTGAGGCTGCGGCTGCGCGGCGAGGAACGGTAAGAGACGTGTCAGGAAATTTTCGCGGCGCTGAGGGTTCAGCCAGCGATCCATTTCCGAGGCATTGAGTTCGTTTGCCGTGAGCGCAAATTGCCATTCCTGATTTCGATTGGGACGCTCGAAGGTTCCGCGCCAGTTCGCGCCAAAGGCGTCTGCCGCAGCGACTTGAACTTTCCAATCCGACGGCGACAAATCCACAGTTCCCGCCACGTGCGTGATTTCACGGTTGAGAAAAGGAGCCTGAATTTTCAGACCGACCACGGTGATAGTTCCCTGCGGAACGCCGTGGCCCGGCCACTGTAAATGCGCCTGCGCGGGGCCTTCGATAATCCATCCGGGCGGGAAGCTAAACCCCAAAGCAGCGGCGGAAGCGGTGAGAATGCGCACGTCAGCGGTCTGGCCGTTGAGAGTCCACGCGGGCCGAGAATGAGAACCGCGCATCACGGAGCCAGCGAGTTCGAATTTGCCCAGGCCGGTGCCCAAATAAATGTTCACGGGATCGAGCTTCGCTTCGACGCTTGAAAAATTGAGCGAGGCGTTGCCGATTCGTATGGGTGCGGGGGCGGCACCGCCATCGAGTTCTGCGCCGGACGTGCGAACGAAGCCGCTGTGGACGCGAGGAGGCCATCCGGAAAGAGAAAGACTGAGCGCGGCCGCGCCTTGAAGCGTGATTTGATCCGCGACGCCGGGGTGAAAGCCGCGATACCACATCAGAACGTCGGCGAGATCGACGCCGCGCGAGACGATTTGCAGCTCACTGTCTTTCACCGTGGCGCGAGAAGGATCTGCGCCGGGAATCCAAGTTAGATTACCGGTGGCGCGGACATTGGAGCGCGGGGCTTCCAAAACAGCTTGCGTGATGCTGAGCTGAGAGCTGCCAGGCGTCCAATGGGCATCGGCGTTCAAATTGACGGCGGGATCATCGGGGCGCAAAGCCAAATCCCAGCGATGCAGACGCCGTAATTGTGCGCGAGAGGAAAAATTCCAATCTGTTCCAGTGGTACGCGCGGCCAATTGCAAGGAGAGCAGGCCGCGCACGCCGTAGTCCCATCCCTTGACCAAGCGCAAAACGTCAGGGAGGGACGCGGCGTTCCAATCAAGCTCCAGCGCCGCGGGACGCAGGCGCGAAGAGGTACCTCCAACGGTTCCGCGAAGGCTAAGCAACCCTGCCTGCTGCACCACGACAGAGGAGCGAAACGGCTGTGCTTCGAGATCTATGCGCCAAGCGCCCGGAGTAACTTGCTCGACGCTGCCCTCCACGTCCACAAAAGCAAAAGGCAATTTGTCATCGCCCTGCTTGAAATCGATACGACCTTCAGAAACATCAATGCGCGAAATGCGCGCCGAGGCACGTCCGCGGGTTCGCGAGAAACCGCCATGCGGCGCGGGGAGCCAAGATTCGAGATTCCATTGGCCATTCGAGAGATGAACAAGATTGAGATGAGGCCGCACTAAGGAGAGCGCGCCGAATTCCATGCGGCCGCGGAGCAATTCGCTCCAGCGGACGCCCACGGCAAGCTGATCTGCGCGGAGGAAATATTCATTGCCGAAGCGCGAGTCTTCGGCCACGCTGATGTAGTTCGCTTCGAGGCGCGGCCCTTCGAGCAAACTGAAGGAATAGTTGCTGACTTCGACGGGACGCCCGAATGCCGCTTCGAGCCTGAGCGTCAAGGCGCGGTTCAGCCAGCCAGATAAGAGAAGCAACGAAAGACCATAATCAATCACAAGGCAGGCGGCGACAGCGAGAAGGAGAATCCGAAGCCAGCGAGGCAGGCGGCGCGCGCGGGCAGTCGTAGCAGGAGACAAGGGACGAAGGCCGAAGCTTCTCGGCTGGTCAGGATCAAGTGTCGGTGCGAGAGCCATCAGCGAGATCTTCCCTCGTTGCCGTCCTCGGCGAGCAACGCTTCCAAGGCCAGACCGGCTGCCGCCTGTTCGGCCGATTTCTTGCTGCGGCCTTCGGCTTCGGCCAACGAACGGTCGTCGACACGAACCGAAACGCGGAATGTCTTTTGATGTTCCGGGCCTGACTCCTTGATGACGCGGTACTCCGCCGGATGCATTCCCCGGCTTTGTAACCATTCCTGCAGAGCGGATTTGTTGTCTTCGCCTGCGAGCAAGGATTCGGTGAGAGGGGCTCCGTTAAGAAGCGTTCGCTCAACGAATGCAGCCGCGGGTTCGAAGCCAGCATCGCGAAAAATTGCACCGACGACGGCTTCATACGCGTCGGCAAGCAAATTTCGCTTCTTGCGACCGCCGGTTTTTTCCTCGCCCGGTCCCAGACGCAGATGATCGCCGAGGCGCAGCCTATTCGCAGCTGCCTCGGCGCTGGCGGCGCTCACGAGCCGCGCACGGGCTTTCGAGAGACTCCCTTCGTCCCAATCCGGAAAACGGACCACGAGAACCTGGCTCACAGCCAAACCGAGAACACTATCTCCCAAGAATTCGAGCCGCTCGTTGTGGCGTTCATCAGAGAGGAAAGTATGCGAACGATGCGTTAGCGCTCGCTCCAGCCATCCGATCTTCTGAAACCGGTGGCCAAGTCTGGCTTCGAGATCTTCCCTTTCCGGCTCGGTCATTATGGTAACGCGCTCAGCTCCAAGAATTTCAGGGTTTGTGCGGG
>JASHRL010000250.1 GCA_030037355.1 Candidatus Acidiferrales bacterium
CCGGTTTTATCGACATGCTCGGCCAGTCGGAGATCACCATGCTGGTGGATCCGCATCTGCCGTCGAAAATCTTTCAGGGCATCACCACGGAAATTACCGGCGAGGGCGACACGGTTGGGCCGCAGACGGACGCCACGCTCGCCCAAATGCAGCACCAGTGCCAACACTATGGCATCACCTGCGACTGGCATACGATGAGCGAGTATTTTGCGCGCCTGCAAAAGCAAGGCATGGGAATCAACCTGGGTACGTATGTTGGCGCGACGCAGGTACGGCGCGTCGTCATCGGCGAAGATGACGTCAGAGCGACGCCGGAGCAGCTCGACAAGATGAAAGAACTGGTGGCGGAAGCGATGCGCGAAGGCGCGCTGGGTCTTTCGAGCGCTCTGGAATATCCTCCCGCGCCCTACGCATCGACGGATGAATTGATCGCGCTTGCTTCGGTGAGTGCGCACTACGGCGGCATCTACGCAACGCACATGCGCAATGAAGGCGATGGAGAAATGGCTGCGCTCGAGGAAACCGAGCGCATCGCGCGCGAAGCGCATACGGGCGTTGAGATTTTTCACTTGAAGACCGCCGGCAAAACGAATTGGGGGAAGATGCCGCAAGTTGTCGCGTTCCTGGATAAAGCGCGCAGCGAAGGGCTCGACATCAGCGCCGACACTTACGCATATACGGCGTGGGAAAATGATTTGGCCGCCTACACTCCGCCGTGGGCGAACAATGGTGGTGACGCGAAGCTGATTGCCCGCTTGCAAGATCCCGCGACGCGCGCTCGCATTCGCAAAGACATGGAGACTCCCACGAAAGAATGGGACAACGAATGGCAGGAAGTCGCCGGCCCGCAGGGAATCATGGTCGCATCGGTGGACAACCGCGATTTATTGAATTTGCAGGGGAAGACCATCGCGGAAATCGCGAAGATGTGGCACGAAGCTCCCATTGATGCGATCTTTGATTTGCTCATCAAAGATAAAGCCAGAACATACGTCGTGACATTCGGCATGAGCGAGCCGGACGTGCAGTTGGCGCTGAAGCAGCCGTGGGTCTCCGTGGATAATGACGCCTCCGGCGCATCGCCGACGGGAATTTTGGGACAGGATCATCCGCATCCGCGCGCGTACGGAACGTTTCCGCGCATCTTGAGCAAATACGTCCGCGAGGAGCATTTGCTGACTCTGCCGGACGCTATTCGCAAATTCTCGGCGCTCGCCGCGCAGCGCGAGCATTTGACGGACCGCGGCGTGCTGAAGCGGGGAATGTGGGCGGACGTGGTGATATTCGATCCGGCGAAAGTCCACGACATGTCGACTTACGAAAATCCCAACCAGCTCGCCGTAGGAATGGATTACGTGCTCGTGAATGGCGTGCCGGTGATTGCGGATGACAAAATGACCAACGCGTTGCCGGGCAAGGTTCTTTACGGCCCGGGCTACGCAGGAGCCACTCAATAGCGTAGAATTGCGTCGAGGTATTTCGTTCATGCCGCGAATCAGATTGTGTTGCTTTCTCTGCGCGTCCCTTTTTATCGGCATTTCCGCTTCTTGCGTTAGCGCCGCGCCACGCCCGAAGGTTTCCTCTCGCTCTCACAGAGCGGCTCAGGCCAACGGCCTCGGCGCAGTAAATTTCGCGATTTCCTGCGCGCCCGCCGTGCAGGCGACGTTCAATCAAGGAGTCGCGCTGCTGCACTCCTTCCAATATCAGCAGGCGGAGCAGACCTTCACTCAGGTTGCGCAGCAGGATCCCGCCTGCGCGATGGCTTACTGGGGGAAGGCCATGTCGCTCTATCACCAGCTTTGGGATTGGCCGAGCGACGCCACTCTCAAAGAAGGTTTCGAGGACACCATGCAGGCCCAGAAGCTTCGCGCCAAGACCGAGCGCGAACGCATGTACATCGTCGCTGCCGGAGTTTTTTTTCAGGACAATCCTTCGCTCAGCCGCGCCGCGCGCATCAAGGCCTATTCGAATTGGATGAATCGCATCTTCACGAAATATCCCGATGACGTCGACGCGGGTGCGTTCTATGCGCTTTCGCTGATCACTCTGCAGGGAAAAGGCGAAGATGAAACCGCCAATCGCGAGCAGGCCATTGCGATTCTCGACAAGCTGATGGCCGTCGCGCCGAATCATCCCGGCGTGTTGCATTATCTGATTCACGCGTCGGATACGCCGGAGCTTGCGCCGCAGGGACTCGACGCCGCTCGCCGCTACGCGAAGATTGCTCCCGATTCTTCGCACGCGCTGCACATGCCGTCGCACATTTTCGTGCGCCTCGGTTTGTGGCAGGAGGCCATCGATTCCAACATTGCCGCAGCCGCCGCAGCAGCGCAAGCAACCAAGGCCGGAACGGCGGACGCTACATATCAATTTCACGCCATGGATTTCCTGAACTATGCGTATTTGCAGAGCGGCCAAGCGGCGAAAGCACAGGAGATTGTCAGCGAGCTGAAAAGCGTGGCGGGAGGGAGCGCGGACGATATCGCGCGCAACACAGCATGGTTGACGGCGCGGGATGCGCTTGAATTGCACGACTGGAAAACGGCTGCGGCGTTGCCAGTGACAGAAGGTCAGCCGGGCCAGGATTCGATCTATTTGGCTCGTGCGATTGGGGCGGCGCGAATCGGAGATGCAACAGGCGCGGAACAGAACGTGGCGAAACTAGATCAGAGCATTTCGACAGACAGCACTTCCGTGCAGCCGGGCACACCCCGATCCCCAAGCATGTACAGCGCTCCGACGAATGTTTCTGACATGGAGGCGAAAGCCTGGCTCGATTACGCAGAGGGAAAACATGATGAGGCCGTAGGACTCATGCGCGGTGCGGCGAAGCAAGAAGACGCAGGCGGCGTCGATTCACTGACCATGCCCGCGCGTGAAATGCTGGGCGATATGCTTCTGGAAATGAAACAATCGGCAGACGCATTGGCCGCATACAAGATTGCTCTCGCGGAGTCGCCGAATCGCTTTGATTCGCTCTATGGTGCGGCGCAAGCCGCGCAGTTTGCAGGGAACACTGCGGCGGCCAGAGACTATCTGGCCAAGCTTGTGAAGTCATGCAGCCGGGATGCAGATCGCCCGGAACTTCAGGCCGCGCGCGAAGAAGTCGCGAAGAAATAGAAACGCGCGCGTGCGCTTCGTGGAGCTTCCACGAAACTAATTGATATCGATTTCGCCCGCGCCCACGTGCGCATAGAGCGAATATTTCCCCGGCGAATTCGTGTGCAGCGCCGAATCCATTTCGAATGACCGGAACAACCCGCCCTTCGATACGTCGAACGCCGCCGCTTCCAGATCGCCCGAATTCACCGAAAGCCGCACAGGCGCGTAATCGCCGGGATGCTCCAGCGTGACGTCCATTTGGCCGAAATGAACTTCCAGGTCCTTGTTGCCTTCGACTCCGCGAATATCCAGCTCTCCTGCGAACATCCGCGCATAGAGATCCGAACGCCGCGGAATCTGAATGTCGATCTGGAAATTATTGCTTGGCCCTCCGGTCACCGTAAGGTCGCCGCGATCGCCGTTCGTCTTCAATGAAATGCGAACATCGCTCAGGTCGTCGGAGTCGCGCGACGAAACGCGCACCAGGATCTTATTCTCGTCGCTGCCCGTAACGGTCACGCCCGAAGAACGGAGATTCATGCGAATCCGTCCGCCACTCGGAAAATCGGCCGCAAACGGTTTGCCGCCGCTTTCTGAAATCGTTTTCGTTTCCTGCGCCGCAGCAAGCACCGGCGCGAGCAGCAAAATGGCGCACGCGAGGGAAGTCTTCGACTTTACGCGCATCAGGCGCACCTCCAGCTCCTTGGCATGATTCTGAGAAGTGTTACGCACGAGCGCCGGGATTTGTTCCGCGGGCTTGGTCTCAGCCGCGTCCCGCCGAATCTGCCGCGCGAAACGCTTCCTGCGTCAGGCGCCGGCCGCACGGCGCTGGTATTGCGGAGCGAACGTTTCTTCGGCAAACTGCTCCAGCGTCGTCGGCGTCGTGTTTTCTGCCGATCGCGCTTCTTGCGGCGTGAGCAATCCTTCGTTTCCGCCCTTCCACAATTCAATGACCAGCGCAGCAGAACTTTTCGGAAGGCCCATGCCGGTCAGCGCCGACTCAAGCACAATCAGCGGCAATTGGACATATGCCAGATTCGGCCTGCCGATCGCATGGCCGATAGTGCTCGCAGCTTCTTTCATCGTGATGTCGCGCGGGCCAAGGAGTTCCTGCGTCGAGTGGCCGGAAAAGTTCCGGCTCGCCAGCCGCTTTGCTGCGTAATGCCCGATATCTTTGGTCGCAATTGTGGGTTGCGGTGCTTCGGCAGGCGCGGCGCCCGGAAGGGCATTCATCATGCGAATGCCTTCGATGCTCATCATGAAATTCTCCATGAACCACGCCGGACGAAGATAGAGAGCGTTGAGCCCCGCGATTCGTTTCAGCTTTTCTTCCATTTCGTGCAGTCCCACGACAGGCCCGGTTCCCGCCGCATGCTGCGCGCCGATGCTGGAGAGTACAACGGCATATTTCACACCCGAAGCGCTCGCGGCGGCAGCAAACGCGTCGCTGATGCGCCCTTGATACGCGCGAAAATCGTCGCGCTGCAGCGCTGCGGGAATCATAAGGTAGACCGCTTCTGCGCCTTCGAACGCGCGCGCCATCTCGTCACCATTTTCAACGTCACCGACAAAAGCTTCAGCGCCTTTCGATGTGAAGCGCTCGAGCTTCGCCGCATCGCGCCCCACGACGCGAATCTTCTCGCCTTTCGCGAGCAGCGCTTCCGCTGCCGCGCTTCCCGTATTTCCCGTGGCCCCTGTGATTACGATCATGGCAGCCTCCATCGCAACCGTTCTTCATTCGCTCTTACCGGCGGGATGCAAAATATGTCCCTGCCGGCTTTTCGGTTGCCCCTGTCGAATCAGATGCGCAAATTGACGCACAAGAACGAATTTAAGAATCAGAAACGCCACCGCAAGCCCGAGCAGAATGTTTGCCCACAGATGTGCCGCAGGATAAACCGAAACGCCCGCAATCGCCGACGCGAGGCACAGAATCAGCGCAACATTGCTCAGCAAAAATGCCCGCCGCGCCGCCACGGCAAGATCCCGCCTCCGCGCGATCAAGATGCTGACGCCAATTGCCGCCAGCGCCGAGAGCGCAATCAAGCCCAGCAATCCGAATTGCAGTTCCGCGTTCAACGACTCCCCGCAGCATCATGTTTCTGCAGCACGCTTCTTCGGCCTTTCCACAGCAAGACCACATAGGCGAGCCAGAGAATCACCAAAATTCCAATGAGCGCTATGAATGTTCTCGTATCAAAGATCGAGAATTGCCAAACCGGCGGCAGGAAGAATCTGCCCAGCGCCAAGCCGACCAAAACGAACAGAAATATGGTTTGCACAAGGTATACCGCGCGCGCAGCCTTTGAAACCGCAGCGCTGCGCGACACTCGAACAGTCGAAACAATCTTCATCGTCGCAGCAATGACGCCGATCACGGCCAAAGCGACGAGTTTTACAGCTCGGAAGTGCACGGAAGTCTTACTCCTCGCTCTGCTTTTCAGAGCATCGGAACCCGGACGTTCTTCCTCTTCGCGAAATCGATGGCCTCGGGATAGCCAGCGTCCGCATGCCGCGCGACGCCAATGCCCGGATCATTCGTCAGCACTCGTTCGATCCGCGACGCCATTTCCTTCGTCCCATCAGCAACCGTGACCTGGCCCGCGTGCACCGCATACCCAATTCCCACGCCGCCGCCATCGTGAATCGAAACCCAGCTCGCGCCGCTCGCCGTGTTCAGCAGTGCGTTGAGCATCGGCCAGTCGGCCACGGCATCCGTGCCGTCGCGCATGCTTTCCGTTTCGCGGTAGGGCGACGCGACCGATCCGCAATCAAGATGATCGCGGCCAATCACAATCGGCGCTTTCAGTTCGCCGCGCGCGACAAGATCGTTCAGCGCCACGCCGAACTTGTCGCGCTCGCCGTAGCCGAGCCAGCAAATGCGCGCCGGCAGTCCCTGAAAATGAACGCGCTTCTGCGCCAGCTTGATCCACCGGCAGAGCGATTCATTTTGCGAAAACATCTCCAGCACGAGCTGATCCGTGCGATGAATGTCTGAAGCTTCGCCGGAAAGCGCCGCCCAGCGAAACGGCCCGCGTCCTTCGCAAAAAAGCGGCCGTATATATGCAGGCACGAATCCGGGAAAATCGTACGCATTCTTCACGCCCTGCTCGAACGCCATGGTGCGAATGTTATTGCCGTAATCAAACGTCACCGCGCCCATTTTCTGCAGCTCGAGCATGCCTTCGACGTGCTTCGCGATCGACTCCATCGCGCGCCGCCGATAGGTTTCAGAATCTCGCTCGCGCAGCTCTTTCGCTTCCTCGATCGTCAGGCCTTGCGGAATGTATCCGCCAATCGGATCATGCGCGCTCGTTTGATCCGTCAGCAAGTCCGGCACGACGCCGCGCTTCGCCAGTTCCGGGACCACATCGGCGCAATTTCCAACCAGCCCGACGGACGCTGCTTCGCGCTTGCGCACGGCATTTTTCAAAATCCGCAGCGCTTCATCGAGCGAATTCACCATCACGTCGCAATAGCCGGTCTTCAAGCGTTTCTTGATGCGCTCTGGATCCACTTCGATCCCCAAAAATGCCGCGCCGTTCAGCGTCGCCGCCAATGGTTGTGCGCCGCCCATTCCGCCCATGCCGCCGCTGACGACCAGCTTCCCGGAAAGATCCGCGTTCGCGCCGAAATGCTTCCGCGCCGCGGCCGCAAACGTTTCATACGTTCCCTGCAAAATCCCCTGCGTGCCGATATAAATCCAGCTTCCGGCGGTCATCTGGCCGTACATCATCAGGCCCGCGCGCTCCAGTTCGTTGAAGTGCTTCCAATCGTCCCAGTGGCCGACAAGATTCGAATTCGCAATCAGCACGCGCGGCGCGTAGGAGTGCGTGCGGAAAATTCCCACCGGTTTGCCGGACTGCACCAGAAGCGTCTCGTCGTTTTCCAGTTTGCGAAGCGAATTCACAATGGCGTGAAAGCAATCCCAGTTCCGCGCGGCTTTTCCGCGCCCGCCGTAAACGACCAAATCCTCTGGCCGCTCGCCGACTTCCGGATCGAGATTGTTCATCAACATCCGCAACGCTGCTTCCTGCTGCCAGCTCTTGCAGGAGATCGCCGTTCCGCGCGGCGCGCGCATCGGCTGATAACCAGTTCGCTCTTCGATGGCCAGCTTCGACATAACTCCTCCCAACGCGGACATATTAGCGCATTGCATGGCGGGATGAGTAGTGCCGGGCTATGCGGCCAGGCCCAGCGCCGTTACTCGCGTAGACGCCCGCTGCCAATCTTTTCCCCGGCCTTGTTGCGTGAAGAACTCGCGTGGTTTAGAGTGACTCCACCGATGACGAGCAGCCCCGGCAACTATCCATCGCTGACAAAATTATTTCTCGACGCGATCGACCAGCATCCGAATCCTCGCGCTCAGATTTACCGCACGGCCGGCGGCTGGCAATCGCATTCTTCAACGGAAATGCTGCGGCGAATCGCGGGCTTGTCGAAGGCGCTCGCTACTCTCGGTGTTCGCGCCGGAGATCGCGTCGGCATTTTCGCGCCCAATTGCGCCGAATGGCATATCGCTGATTTCGCCATCCTCGGCCTGGGCGCAGTGGATGTCCCGATTTATTACAACGAATCTCCAGACCGTCTCGAATATATCTGGAACGACGCTGGCGTGAAGGTGGCCGTCGTTTCCGCCGGAGCGCAGGAAGAAAAAATTGCCGCCAGCCGCAGCAAAATTCCGGCGCTGGAAAAAATCATTGTCTGCGGTGGCTCCGTGCCTCCGCGTGGGGATTTTCTCGACTACGCCGCGCTCATCGCCAGCGCCAACGACGCCGATATCGCCGCCTATCGCGCGAGCGCCGCTCTCGTGCAGCCCGACCATCTCGCCACATTGATTTACACGTCAGGCACGACCGGCGAGCCCAAGGGCGTTATGCTCACGCATTCGAACCTCTCTTCCAACTCCATCGACGCGACTTCGACCATCGGTTATTTCCCCAACGATCTGCAGCTTTCCTTTTTGCCGCTCTCTCATGTCTATGAACGCATCTTCGACTACACGGCTTTGTTTCACGGCGTCAGCATCGCTTATCTCGACAAAATCGACGATCTCGCCAAGGCTTTGCTCGAAGTCCGCCCCACCATCGCCGCCGCCGTCCCGCGCGTCTTCGAGAAAAGCTATGCCAACATTCTCGCCAAGGGCCATGAGGAGAAGGGAATTCGCCGCAAGATTTTCGACTGGGCTATTCGCGTCGCCTCGGCCGCTTCGCGCTGGAAGGCTTACGGCGAAAAGCCATCTTTGTCGCTGAAGCTCCAGTGGGACATCGCCAACAGCCTCGTGTATTCCAAAATTCGCGCTGGAGTCGGCGGCAATTTGCGCTTCTTTTATTCCGGCGGCGCCCCGCTCGAAACCAGCCTCGCGGAATTTTTCTGGACCATCGGCATTCCGCTCTATCAAGGCTACGGCCTCACCGAATCTTCTCCCGTGATCTCCACGAACATCCCTGACTCCAACAAAGTAGGCACAGTCGGTCGGCCAATCCGCAATTGCGAAGTGAAAATTGCCGAAGATGGCGAAATTCTCGCGCATGGCCCGAACATCATGCGCGGCTATTACAACAAGCCCGATGCCACCCGCGATGCGCTCTCTTCCGATGGCTGGTTGCGTACCGGCGACGTCGGCCATCTCGACTCCGATGGTTTTCTCGTCATCACCGACCGCAAAAAAGAATTAATCAAGACCGCAGCCGGAAAATTTGTTGCTCCCGCGCCCATCGAAAACAAACTGAAGACCAGCCGTTTCATTTCCAATGCCATGGTCGTCGGCGACCGCCGAAAATTCTGCTCCGTGCTGATTGTGCCCAACGCGCCTGCGATTCAGGATTACGCCCGCAGTCAAAACGTCAATCTTTCCGCCGCCGCGATCTGCACCGATCCCTGGGTGCACAAGTTAATCGAAGACGAACTCGCGCGCCTCACCGAGAATTTCGCGCAATACGAAAGACCCAAGCGCTTCGCGCTCATCGAAAAAGACTTCACTTTCGCCGATGGCGAGCTGACCCACACTTTGAAATTGAAACGCCGCGTTGTCGAGCAGCGTTATCGCAACGTCATTGAGTCGCTTTACGCCGAATTCGAAGAGCCGCGCCCGCAATCCGGCCGTCGACCCTGAGCCGTTTCGTCGCGCCAGAAACATTTCGCTTCGTTTCGCGCTTCCTTCGCGCTCCTGCTAGAATGTTTCAATAGGAGCCAATCGGATGTCCACAGGAACCGCAAGCCACAACGAAGATAGTCTCGTCATCGCCGGTCGCGCGTTTCGCTCGCGCTTGATTGTCGGCACAGGAAAATATCGCAGCCTGCCGGAGATGGCCCGCGCCCACGAAGCCTCCGGCGCGGAGATGGTGACGGTCGCTGTCCGCCGCGTGAATCTCTCGGATCGCACCAAGGAATCGCTGCTCGACTATATTGACCGCCAGAAGCTCTTCATTCTTCCCAACACCGCGGGCTGCTACACGGCCGACGAGGCGATTCGCGCCGCGCGTCTTGGCCGCGAAGCCGGACTCTCCGAATGGGTCAAGCTCGAAGTCATCGGCGACGAGCAGACGCTGTTTCCCGAAACCGAAGAATTGGTCCGCGCCAC
>JASHRL010000251.1 GCA_030037355.1 Candidatus Acidiferrales bacterium
GGGCCGTCGAGAGACGCGTCCAGTAGCGCAATCCGTCCCCCAGTGATTCTGTCATACGAATCCGATAAAGCGATCGCCGCAAAATCCCTTCTGGCGACTCCTTCCCTTTGATCAGACCTGCGCGAATCCTTTCTCCGATACGCGCCACTGCTCGATCCATTTTCACCATCGCGCCGATTTCTTTCGGCACTTCGGCGCCTAGAATTTCATGCGCCAGCCACAGTCCGAGCTTCAGCATGCGCATCAGCTTCAGCCTTCGCGCCTCGGTGAGCACCTTGTCCCAGGAAATATCCGCCGAATCGCCGGCAATTTCTGCGAAGTCTGCGATCCAGATCCGTCGCGCCCAGAAATCCTTCGCTCCGTGAACCGCGAGCATCAACAATTCGTCTTCGTTCGTAAATGCAGGCATTCCTCTCCCGTTCATCGCAATTCTGCAGCCCCGTTGGATCATCGCTTCCACATCTGGTCGTACGGGAAAATGCCGCAGCGTCATCTCCGTGTGCAGTTCCGCCATGCATTGGTTTGCTTCACGAAAGAAGACATATTCTCCCGGGATCTCCCGTCCGTTACGTGTCGCGCATCGCTCCCGTGCAACTTTCGACGCGTATCCGAGCGCAATCATCTCGTCGTGCGCTTCAGCCATGCATCGCTGCGGCACGACAATATCCAAGTCATCAAATTGCCGCAGCGCCGGACTCCCGTACGCGCGAAGCCCAAGCATCGGCCCCTTATAAGAAACAAAGGGAATTTTTCTCTGCGCGAAGTTATCCGCGATTCTCGTGAGTTCCGCGCTCAGAAGGAGTGCGTGCAGTGCATTCTGCTGATTCTCTTCGCGCAGTTCCGGCAAAACTGTCGCCGCCACGCAATCCGCGCCAATCTCCTGAAGATGTTTGTAGAGCAAGGGAAGCAGGCCGTTTTCGTGCGTGAGGGAAATCAGCGTCGGCCAGTCAATCGCGCCTTGGAGGAGAGATCTGAGACGGTCACGCCAGGCTGTGTCGAGATTCCTTCGTGCGCAGCAAATCAGCGCGTTCATTTCTGCGCTGGCTTGTTTTGCGGAATCAGCCACGACCTGCCGCTCCATCTTTCAAAACTCAAGAGAATCTGCGGCAAGTGTATCCTGAAAGTGGCGGTGTCGCCTCTATTTGCGGAATTTCGCGAATCGCATGCCAATAAAATACGAACTAGGCTGCCAGCAGTGCTGGTTGTCGCTTGATGTACGCGCGCGACAATCGTGCGCGAAACGCGTTTGCGTCGATTCCTGCGGCGCTGCATACGGTCTCAAAGTCGTTCTTGTCTTCGAGCAAAAACTCTTCAGCCGCGTGCTTGGCGCGCAAACGATTCGATTGCAAATCCTCGACCGCTTGCAGCAGGACGGCGATCCACAGCTTTTGCTCCCCGATTGGCCCTTCGATTTCGATCCCCCGGCAAATCAATCCCCCGCTTTCGTTTCCCATGCTCATTTCGAATCCCCCGTTGCTTGGCTTCTGTAATTCTCAGCCAAGCTTGAACGGGTAATTGCATCTGCATGGCCAAACACGCCAATCAAGCGGCAGAAATCATCATCGCTGTAAATCCATGCTTGCAGTCATGATGCGTGGTGCTATCCGGCCTGCGGTTAGCTCCTGAATCTGGGCGCCGAATCGGGCATGCGCCGATCGCGCATAGATGTTTCATGCAGGAACAGCGCGTCATCATTCACGAATTGAAGTGAAATCGAAGAGAGTTCCTGCTAAACGCAAATCTCGTCAGCCAAACCGGAAGGGCTCCAGCTAAATCTTGCTTAATCTCCCAGGGCTTCCTGTCCGAGCGCGCGTACGCGCTTCGCCAGTCGCTTCTTTCTTCCGTAATGCACCCGCCACGCGCTCGCGCACACGATGATCACCATGCAAATCTCTACGAAAATCTTTCCCCCGTCCAGGTAATCGACCGGCTGCTCATTGAGATTCGGATTGGTCAGGAGTCCGTGAATGAAGAGCGCCGCGGCGGCGGGGTATGTCAAATAGTGCAGCAGCTTCCAGAGATGTCGCCCCAGCTCGATGCGATAAAGCGACGTCACCACAATGACCACCAAAAGGTAAAGTCCCGCTGCGCCAATCGTATTTTCCAGTGGTTGTTGCGGTGACCATACCGGAAAGGCGATATCCAACACGCGGAAATGCGGATTCGTGTTCAGCAGCAGCGGCAGCGGATGCAGCAGTGTGAATCCCAGCGTTCCATATCCTGTCCATCGGTGAATCAGAAAAATATCGAAGCGCCGGTGCGGCCAATATCGTACCGGACTGTACCGCCCAAAAATCATCAGCCCGATCAAAATATTCGCCGTCGCGAAACCGACCGCGATTTGTCCCAGGTACGCCGATAAATCCAGCACCGTCAAGCGGCAACGAGCTCCTTGTAGCCAACCCCCGCGTTCGTGCCGGAGGCATGTTAATCTTGCGACGCGCCTTCATCCCCAAAGGTTTCAACTCTTAGAGGTAGGGCGGCGCAATCACAAAGCTGTTTCTCGGTCCCCAGTCGGCGCGAGAGGAAATAAGGGAAAAATGAGTCCTGCGCGCAAACTCATTCTAACTCTTTGTAGCCTGCTCCTGCTCGTACCCACCAACTCCGGCCCACTCGAAATC
The DNA here is from genome assembly GCA_030037355.1 of Candidatus Acidiferrales bacterium. Lineage (GTDB taxonomy): Bacteria > Acidobacteriota > Terriglobia > Acidiferrales > UBA7541 > DAHUXN01. The sequence goes on from JASHRL010000251.1 coordinate 2,622, forward strand.
TCGCCGGTGCCTTCACAGGTTCCGGATGTCTCCGTCAATGCTTACCTCGGCTTCGACCGCAACGATTACCCCGGCGATGCATCTCTCGATGCCTTGCGCCTCACTTTTGCATTCGCCGGCTATTGGCTCAATCCTCCGCCCGGCGGGACTTCAGACTCCTGGCTTGGCAAGCGCGTGATCCTGCGTTCGCACGGCTTCGGTTTCTTGCTGCTCTTCAACGGCCGCCTCGACAAACAAATCAAGTCCTCTCGCGATCCCAAATTTCTCGGCGCGAGCGATGCTCGCGACGCCGTCGCGGCAGCGAAAAAAGAAGGTTTCTCAGCGGGCGCGACCATTTTTCTCGATCAGGAAGAAGGTGGCCGCATGCTTCCCGAGCAACTGGCGTATCTCTACGCGTGGATCGACGCCGTCAATGCCTCTTCGTATCGCGCCGGCATTTATTGTTCGGGAATTCCCGCAAGGGACGGCCAAACACAAATCATTACCGCCAACGATATTCGCGAACACGCCGGCAATCGCAAAATCGCTTTCTTCATTTATAACGACGCCTGCCCGCCTTCCCCTGGCTGCGCGTTCAGCACGGGCGCACGAAATCTCGCCCCTCGCCAAAGCGGCGTATCATTCGCCGCAGTCTGGCAGTTCGCTCAGTCGCCGAGAAGAAAAAATCTCGCGGCCGCCTGCGCGTCGCAATACTCCGCGGACGGCAATTGCTATCCGCCTTTGCCCGCAGGAATGCCAGATATTTTTGTGGATTTGGATGTCGCGACTTCGCCCGATCCATCCTCGGGCCGCTGAGTCGGTCAGCTTCGCTTTTATTGCGTCGCGGTTTTCTCGCCGAGCTTGCGCATCCGCTCGCGCAGTTTTTGTCGCAAACCTGACGGCGCATTGGGATTGAACGCCACCAAATACCATAGCGGTTGCGTGCGATCCTTGCTCAAAGCAGTGAGTGTCGCGGCGTCGGCGCTCGGATGCCGCGCAATATTTTCGCGAATCGCCGCGTAGGGGTGCTTCGCCAGCCGCCGCAGCGTTTTCGCCGAAGCTTTCGGGTGCTCGCTGATCAGTCGCAGCAGATAGTAATCTTCGCCCGGCGTATCGCGGTAGAGTTTGTCGAGCATTTCCGGTTTCACTTCCGCGCTCAGCACGAATCCGACTTTCTCGTCCCAGGAAGGATTAATGCGATTCAATTCCTGCGTGCGCGCATGAATCAGCTGCTCGACCATCCTTCGCTCTTGCTCCAGCCGCCCATGCGGCAGCGCGCTGTGCTCCACCGAATCCAGCACGCGCAGCAGATGCTGTCGTTCGCCAAACACGACCTGCGAGGTTCGCGGCGTTTTCCCCTTCGCTGCATTGTTCACCAAATCTGAACGTCTCATGATCCCCTCAAGACTTTCTGCATGCGACTTCTGCCGTCCGTGGCCGTTCGTAGGCCAATGCGGCGTTTCGCCTTGCTCCGCGATGTGTTTTCCGACGATGCCCCGCATGAAGAAATCTCTCTCGGGATGCTTGCCTGGCGAGTTATCCCCAAGAACTCCACTCGTGCGGCGCCGCCTATTCGCCTTTGATTATCTGGCGCGCTCCGAAACCTGTAAAGCAAGCGGCTGTGCAAGGTTCCTCGTTTGCAATACCGCTTTGGCACTACACCCTGCACTACAAATAACCGCGCATCGCAACGTCATCACGTTGCCGCGCTCCCGCAAAACGGTTACCGTAGTCCTTCGCATTTTGTTGCGCGAGACCCAAACACGCCGGAGGAGCCCCACGCATGACCGTCTTTGACGACCACCGCGAAGAACTCGAGCACTACGAAACCATGATGGGACCGCAGCGCGGCCGCCTTGCCGTCACGCTCGACCGCATCACCAATGCCATGGTCCTCGTCGGCCAGCACGGTGTTTATTGCCACAGCTCCGGCAACCCCAAGATGCCCGCGATGGACATCCGCCTCATCACCGCCGAATTGCAAAATGCCAAGCAGTTGATTCAAAGCGTTATGGAATTGCTCCGTGCCGAGCGCAGCTCTCGCCAATCCGGCCGCGCCTGAACTCTTCGCGCATGCCGCTGTGCCTCCACGCGTTGACTTGAACCTCCAACGCCAATACAATGCCGCGCGCACGCAAAGGCAGCGCGAGTCACAAGCCCAGCATGCCCGAAAAAGACTCTTTCACCGGACAAACGATCTCGCACTACCGCGTCCTCGAGAAACTCGGAGGCGGTGGCATGGGCGTGGTTTACAAAGCCGAGGACATCAACCTCGGCCGCATGGTCGCCCTGAAATTTCTTCCCACCGAAGCGGGGCGCGACTCCTCGGCACTCGAACGCCTTCGCCGCGAAGCCCGCGCCGCGTCCGCGCTCGACGATCCCAATATCTGCACAATTTACGAAATCGGTGAAAGCAACGGCCAGCCGTTTCTGGCCATGCAATTCCTCGAAGGCAGCACGCTCAAGCATCGTATCGAAGGCAAGCCTCTGCCGCTCGATCTGGTCCTCGAATGGGGCATCGAAATCGCCAGCGCGCTCGATGCCGCGCATTCCCACAACATCATTCATCGCGACATCAAGCCCGCGAATATCTTCATCACGGCGCGCGGCCACGCCAAAGTCCTCGATTTCGGTCTGGCGAAAGTCATGGAAGGCGCTCGCGTCGCCGGTCACGGCCCGTTGCAGGGAATGACGCAAGCGACCAAAGATAATCTCGACGAGCATCTGACCAGTCCCGGCGCAACGGTCGGCACCGTCGCCTACATGTCTCCCGAGCAGGCGCGCGGTGAAGAACTCGACGCACGCACGGATTTATTTTCCTTCGGCGCTGTGCTCTATGAAATGGCCACTGGTCACATGCCCTTCAACGGAAACACCACGGCCATCATGCACGACGCGATTTTGAACCGCGCTCCCGTGCCGCCTCTGCGCCTCAATCCGAATATTCCGCCTGACCTCGAGCGCATCATCAACAAGGCTCTCGAAAAAGATCGCAACGTCCGCTGTCAATCCGCCGCCGAATTGCGCGCTGACCTGAAGCGTCTGAAGCGCGATACCGATTCCGGCCGCTCTTCCGCCTCGCAATCCGCCGTCCAAACGAGCACGTTGACTCCCGCTGCTGCGCCTGCCGCTTTGGCAACAGCGCATGCTTCCGGTTCTTCGGCCGTCGCCGCCGTCGCGCGTGAACACAAATTTGGCCTCGTCGCCACCGTCATCGTCATTCTGATTCTCGCTGGGGCCGCAGCGTACGGCGTTTACGCCTTTTTGAGCCGCGCTCCGGCCATTCCCTTCCAGAATTTCACGATCACGCAGGTGACGAGCACCGGCGAGGCCGAACTTGCCGCGATTTCTCCCGACGGCAAATACATTCTTAACGTGCAAGAAGAAAACGGTAAACAGAGCCTCTGGCTGCGCAACATACCCACGAACAGCGACACGCAAATCATCGCTCCGTCGTTTGAGATCTACCAAAACCTCGCTTTCTCTCCCGACGGCAATTACATTTACTTTCGCAAAGCAATCGATAAGAGCGGCACATCTTTTAATCTGTTTCGAGCGCCGGTACTCGGCGGTACTCCGCAGCAAATCGTCGGCGACGTGGACTCCAGCGTTGCGTTTTCGCCTGACGGGAAGCTCATCGCATATCTTCGCGCGAATGATCCGGTCGTCGGCCAATATCGTTTGCTCAGCGCCAATCCTGACGGCAGCGACGAGAAAGTCCTATTCATCGAGACGGGCCTCACGCCCGCCTTGGCGCCTACCTGGTCGCCGGATGGAACGAAAATCGCTTATGTGATGCCGCAAAATACCGCGATTGGGTTGTTCGACGTCGCCAGCGGAAAGAGCAGCACGCTGCCTCCGTTCACGGACAGACTAGTCGTCGATATGCATTGGCTGCCCGATGGGCGCGGCTTCGCTGTGCTGTACGGAGCCCGTCCCAACTACGGCCAAGGGCAAATCGGATATCTCTCATATCCCAACGAAGCGTTCCACGCCATCACGCGCGACACCAACAACTACACCGCTCTGACGCTTTCCTCTGACGGCAAAATGATCGCCACAGTTCAAATGAAAACCACGCGCACTGTTAATCTGCTCCCTGCCGGCGGAGCCAAGGATACATCTCCAGCCGAAGCGCCGGTGCAAGTGCCAGACATTAAGAACGCTGCCTGGACCGCCGACGGCCAGCTCCTCATCAGAAATGGTTCGAATCTCTTCCGCATGAGCGTGGACGGCGGCAACCGCACGACTCTCCTGAGCGATTCCGCGGCCAGAATACTTGCGGTCAGCCGCTGCGGAACCAACCATCTCGCAGTTAGTTGGGATTTCCACAACGGTACAAAGCGAGACAACATTTGGCGCGTCGACTCCGATGGTTCTAACTCGGTGCTCCTCTCGAGCGTTGGCCTCGCCCGCAATCTCGCGTGTTCGCCCGATGGGAAGATTGTGTATTACTTCGATGAGTCCTTCGACCGCATCATGCAGATTTCTACGGATGGCGGAAAACCGGAACCGGTGCTGGGAACTGTCATCCCCAAAGAGTTCGTCGCCGCGCCAATCGCCGGAGTCTCGCCGGACGGAAAGCAGATGCCATTTTTCTCCGAGAGCGGTCCGGGCCGCATGGATCTCGACATTGTGGCACTGAATGCCGGGCCAACTCCGCCGCTTCGCCGGCTGACTCCCGACCCGCGGGTTTCCGGCGCCGTTCTATTCACGCCGGACGGAAAAGCGCTCGCTTATCCAATCACCGAAAATGGCGTCACGAATGTGTGGGTGCAGCCGCTCGATGGCTCCAAGGGCCGCCAGATTACGCATTTCACCTCCGGCGGAATTGACGGGGGCGGCTGGTCCCCCGACGGTAAGACGCTCCTCATACTCCGCAGCGAGACCCACTCCGACATCGTCCTCCTGCGCGACTCCGCAGCGCAGTAGGAAACAGCGTCAGCGTGAACTTAAGAATGGGTTCGTCTCGCGCTCTTCGGCCAGCGTCGTCGCCGGCCCGTGCCCCGGAAACACAATCGTTTCGTCCGGCAGCGCGAGCAGCTTCGCGTGAATCGAGCGCATAATTTCCGGATACGACCCGCCCCACAAATCCGTGCGCCCAATCGAACCCGCAAAAAGTGTGTCCCCTGCGAATAGCCATGGCGCGTCGCCACCGTGACGCGCCTGTGCCGCCGCTCTTCTCCCCATCGCATCTGGACGCATAATTCGCCCGCCCTCTTCCTCCAAAGAAACCGGCAAATACAAGCTGATGCTTCCCGGCGAGTGCCCCGGCGTGTGCAGCACCCGCGCTTCGTAGTTCCCCCACCGCACGGTGTCTCCTTCCGCAAGCAAATTATCGATTTTCGCCAGCGGCGGCGGCGCCACGCCCAAGAATTGCGCCTGCAAATCCATGTCCCTGTACATTTCTAGGTCGCCTTCGTTCATGAACACCGGCGCGCCAGTCGCGTCATGCAATTTTTTCAATCCGCCGACGTGATCGATGTGCGCGTGCGTACTCACAATCGCCTGCACTTTCAAATGATGCTTCGCCAGCGCTGCCAGAATGCGCTCCACTTCGTCGCCAGGATCGATCACGATCGCCTGCCGCGTCTCTGGATCGCCCACGATCGAGCAATTGCATTGCAGCATTCCCACCGGAATGATTTCGTGGATCATCTCGTTTTCTTTCGCGCGCGAGTTCGCCATTTCCGCCAGTATACCAAGCCCGAGCACCGCACAGAATCCGTTCGCGCCGCCAAAAATCTCCATGCCGTTCGCGAATTCACGTTACAATCTTTTCGCAGCATGCCCGTCCGTTTAGCGACACTCGAAGACTCCGCCGCCATCGCGCAAATCTACAATGAAGGCATCGAAGACCGCGTCGCCACTTTCGAGACGCG
>JASHRL010000252.1 GCA_030037355.1 Candidatus Acidiferrales bacterium
GCGCGGATAATCACCTCGCCATGCGCAACCACGTGGTCATTGATGGATAGCTGGTATTTATAGGATCCGGCGGAAATCCCCGCCCGCGGCGTACCGCTCATCAACCGCATCCCGGCAGGTGCTTCAAAGACATTCGAAGAAAACGGACAGCGCTGCGGATCGAATTCCACGCGCAGCTTTCCGCTCGCCGCAAACCACGCGACCTGGTCGCCGCTCTCGACGATTACGGCTTCCGGCAATACGCCAACGACCACGAGTTTTTCAGGCATATTTTCCTGCGCCAACGATTATTTGTCCGGCGCGAGCCTCGAAACATAGCACACCGTCCGGCGATTTACACGTCTTGTGCACTGTACCAAGCAAGACTTGCGCCGCATCAGTTATTGGAAATGACGATTTGACCCAGCATCTCGCGGAGGCGCGCCAGCGTAAACGGCTTCGGAAGGACGGGAACACCCTCAAGTTCGATCTGTGCTTTGTCAGAGTCCGCCAGGTTGCCGGTCATCAGCAGAAATCGCCGCGCGAGATGAGGTTTCTTCGCGCGCAGTTTCCGCAGCACGGAAAGCCCATCGAGCCCCGGCATCTTCAGGTCGCAGAGCACGGCGTCGAAATCGTCGCCCTCCAGCAGAGTGTCCAGTTGCGTCGAGTCCTGCAACGTCACAACCGTCGCCCCAGCCTTGCCAAGAACGGTCGAAACCAAATTGAGAATCTCGGATTCGTCGTCGATCACCAAATATCGCTGCGATCCATTTGCGCCGCGCGGAACTGACTTAGCGGCTTCTTTTTTCTCCGGACTTAAACCTTCTTCCGCATCCCAGTTGATCTCGCCGGAAGTCGCGGGTTTCTCAGAGGTGAGAAGCGGCAGCAGAAGGTGGATCCTTGTGCCCTTGTCGGGTTCGCTTTCGACAGTGATCTCTCCCCTGTGTTGCTCGACGATGTTGTGACAAATGCTCAGACCTAGTCCGGTTCCTTTTCCGCTCTGCCGGCTCGAGTAGAATGGGTCGAACATGTGGTCCCGAACCTCAGCGGGCATTCCGCATCCATTGTCCGTGATCGCAATCTGTGCCCTGCCGGAAACGATGCCGCACTCCAGCGAAATCTCGCCTTGCTCTTGACTTTCTCGGATGGCCTGTTCCGCGTTCAACACCAGTTGCAACATCATTTGCAGCAATGAATCCGCGTCGCCGTTAATCCAAATCGGATTCTCTGGCCGTGAATAGCGGACTTGGACGTTGTTGGCGGCGAGCTGATAGGAGCGCATCTCGAGCAGACGGTCCGGAATGACTCGCAGGTCCATACGATGAAGTTTCTGCGGTGCGCGCCGCGAAAACTGGCTGAGGCCTGCAACCACGCGCCGCAATCTGAGAGCTTCGGCGCGAATGGTTTGAATCTGTTCACGCGTTGCGGAATCGAGCTTCGGGCGCGAAAGGACAACTTCGCTGAATCCCAAAATGGATGTCAGTGGATTGTTGATCTCGTGCGCTACGCCGGAAACCAATTGGCCCAGCGACGCCAGCTTTGCGGCCCTCAGAAGGTCTTTGTTTGCCGCTTCGAGCTGCGTCGCGCGCTGGCGGACTTTTTCTTCCAGGGAGTCGCGCATGTCGCGAAGCTCGGAGGCCATGGACAAGAACGCTGTCGTGACCGACCCGAGCTCGATCGTGTCCGGCACCTCCCCCTGGACGTCCAGATTTCCGCTTTTCACTTCCATCACCATGCGCCGCAGTTGATCGAGAGGATTCCAAATGTGTCGCCGCCGCAAACGGTGAAAATAGAGAAGAATGAGTACGGGGAAAAAACCCAAAAGCAATACAAACGTGCGCACAAGCTGGTTGTAATGATCCATCTGCCCGGTTGCGCTCGTCAAATCCTCGAACTGCTTCCTCTGGATTCGCCTGAGAGCATTCTGGATATGTTGTTCGTCGATCGGAATCTGGCCCGATGCAGCGTCATCTGCCTTCGAAATATGCTGTATTGGCGCGAGATGATCCGTCAGCTGCAATAGCTCGGATTGCCACGGCGCGACGGTTCTAGCCTCTTCCTGGCTTTCAGGCGGAGCCGAGCGATCTTGCAACTCTTTCGCAACGCCGCGAAGTTCAGCAGCCGAATCCTCGTACTCGGCAAGCAGGGTAGGCGTGCATGTCCCGTAACAACGCCAAAAGCTGAGAATTGTTCGATCAAAAGCCATGCGGTACTTGTCGTGGAGTTCAATTCGTCGATGAAGCGTTGTGAGAGCGGAGACTACTGCGGATCTCATCAATATTGTCGCTGCCATGACAGCCGTCATAAGAATCAGCGCAAGAAACACAGCGATGCCTTCCATCAGAATGAAACGGCTCTGCATTAGCTTCGGTTTTGGAATCAGGCGAGAGCGCAGGTTCTCTGTGGAATCCGGTGCGGAAGCCAGACGCGTAACCATACTCCGGTGCGCCGCACCTGGAATGCCAAAAGAAAATGAATCGCCGCTGAGGGCTCTTGTACTTGCGGAGGCCTAACGAGGCGGTAGTTCAGAATTGGCCCGAATGGGAAATGCGTGTATCGCTATGGCACAGCCACGGCGTTGATTTCTTGAGCTAGACTCGCCCAACGCGATTTCGCTTTGCGTCCTCCTCCGCCCGCATCAGGACTGACTCAGAATCGCCCCGATTATATGTCGCGCCGATATGCCAAACGCATCAATCAGCTCGTCCGGCTTTCCCGAGTGAGGCATTCCATTCACGGCGAGCTTTTTGAATTTCTTCGGCGGCGTTCCGGCCTCCACCAGCGCCGAAATGACAGCTTCTCCCAGGCCGCCCTCCGGATAATGATCCTCCACGGTGATGAGATTCCCGCCAGCAGCCTTCAATTGCTCCGCGAGGTGCTTTCCATCAATCGGCTTGACGCAATACAGATCCACGACGCGAATGCTCACGCCGCGCTGTTTCAGTTCCTCGAATGCTTTCAGCGCTTCATGAACCGTGATCCCCGCGCCAATGACCAGCGCGCGGTCGTTTTCGCTCTGCCGCAGCACTTTGAATCCCGGCACGGGGAACTTGTCCGCGGCGGAATAAAGCAAAGGCATCTTCGGTCGCGAAGTCCGAATGTAGGTAATTCCCTGCAGGCGCGCCGCTTCTTCCGTAAGTCGGTCGGCGGAATAGGCATCCGACGGGTATAAGACAACCGAACTGTGAATGGCGCGGAACGCCGCGATATCTTCGAGCGCCATCTGCGATGGCCCATCTTCGCCGATCGAAACGCCACAGTGCGAACCGCAAAGCTTGATCGGACTGCGGCTGATCGCCGCCATGCGCACTTGGTCATATGCGCGCGCCAGAAAACACGCAAAGGACGAAAGGAACGGTACTTTTCCGCGCGCCGCGAGCCCTACGCCCACGCTAATTATGTTTTGTTCCGCGATGTAGCCTTGGTAGAAACGTTCCGGATACGCATCGCCAAAAATTTCCGCGAACGTCGAGTTTTTCACATCGCCATCCACAGCAACCACGTGCGGATTGATCGCTCCAATCCGCTTCAGAGCCGCTCCGTATGCTTCTCGCGTCGCGACGGACGCATCCGGCTTGTAGCTTGGCGCAGGCAGTTCGGGAAAATCGGGCGGCTGAGGCAAATTGGCTCGCTCATAGGAGCGGCCGGAATCAGCCCGTACGTTGATCGGCCCTCCCATCTCTTCGATGGCTTTTGCAAGCTGTTCCTTCGAGAGCGCCTTGCCATGCCAGCCATCTTTGTCGGCCAGGAAGCTGACGCCATGGCCTTTGAGCGTCCTGGCAATGATCGCCTGTGGCCGGCCATTCGCCGCTTTCGCGCGGTCCAACGCAGCCAGAATTGCTGCGATGTCATGTCCGTCGATAACTTGGGCGTCCCATCCCTCGGATTCAAATTTCCTACGATAAATTTCCGTGTCGTGCTTGTACATCGTGCGATCGCTCTGGCCCAACGCGTTGATATCTGCAATGGCAATCAAATTATCGATCGCGTAGTGCCCCGCGAATGCTGCGCCTTCCCAAACGCTTCCTTCCGCCAGCTCGCCGTCGCCCATCAGGACGTAGACGCGCGTCCCCAGCTTGTCCATTTTCGCGCCAATCGCCAGCCCAGCGCCGACGGAGAGTCCCTGGCCAAGCGAACCCGTGGCCGCATCTACTCCGGGAATTCGCGGTGTGGGATGACCTTCCAGTTCGCTCGAAAATTGCCGCAACGTCATCACGCGCGAGTCAGGAAACACGCCAGCTTCCGCCAGCGCGGCATAAAGGAGCGGCGCAGCATGTCCCTTCGAAAGCACGAACCGGTCGCTCTCAGGCCCGTTCGGATTTTTAGGGTCGAATTTCATGGCATAGAAAAACACGCCGGCCGTAAGTTGCGCGGCTGACAAGCAGGATGTGGGATGGCCGGAACCCGCCGCCGTCGTCGCCATCATCGACAGAATGCCTAGCCGCCGCGCCTTTTCGCGGATCGCATCAATCGTGGATGAAGATGGAGCCGGCCGTGACGTCGCGCTCATGAATCCTCCCGAGATGAATCTGTCGCCGATTTTACTACTGTCCCTTCGACCGAGCTCGCGAAATGCCGTTTTCTTGAAGAAAAAAACGCTACCGCAAGAACGCCATGCCACCGCTGCCTAATTTCCTTCGCGTCCAAACTTGATTCCGTGCGCCTCGGGACCCAGGGCGACGGCAATCGCCCCCGCGACAAGTACGATCGCTGCGAAAATTCCCATGGCATGTCCATAGTTGATCCGCTTTGCTAAGTACGCTTCAATCGTTGGACTGAAAGACGCGATCAGCACTCCCAACTGATAAGCAAATCCTGGGAAGAATCCCCGCAGCCTGTCCGGTGAGAGCTCATTGATGTGCGCGGGGATCACGCCCCACGCTCCTTGCACCATGAATTGCATGAAGAACGCGCCAACCAGGATAACCGCAAAGTTCGGCGCAGCAATCCACGCAGGAATTAATACGACTCCCGAAACGAGGGCCAGGACCATGGCGCGCCGGCGTCCGCGGCGATCGGAGTAAAGCCCCACGAGAATTCCTCCGGCTATTGCGCCAACCATCGACATCGCTGCGACCAATGCCGTCGTGCCCGCAGAATAGCCACGCTGGGCCTGAAGGAACGTCGGATACAGGTCTTGTGTTCCGTGGGAAATGAAATTCACCAATGCCATGAGCACCACGAGATAGGCGAAACGCTTCCAGTTTTTGAAAATGGCCTTCCTGTATGACTGCCAGTCGCTGCGAGCCGCTGTCTCTGTCCAGGCGGCGCTCTCTTTCACTTTCAGCAAGATGAAAACCGTCAGCAGAGCGGGCAGCGCGCCGACAAAAAACATCGCTCGCCAGCCAAAATGAGGAAAGATCAGCCAATACGCCACGGCCGCGAGCAAATTGCCGAGCGCATAGCCTTCTTGCAGCAAGCCTGAAATGATTCCACGCCACTCCGCAGGGACGGATTCCAATGCCAGCGAAGCTCCCACGCCCCATTCGCCGCCCATGCCGATTCCGTAGAGCAACCGCAGGACAATAAAGACCGAGTAACTGGGCGCAAATCCGGAAAGAATCTCGATGACCGAATAAAACAGGATATCAATGATCAAAGGCAGGCGGCGCCCAAACCGATCCGCGAGAAGCCCAAAAATGAAGGCACCAACCGGACGTGTAAAAAGACTGGCGGCGACAGCGAAAGTGATGTCGAGGACGCTGCGATGAAATTCTTTGCCGATCGGCACAACCACGAACGTCAAGACGAAAAAATCAAACGCATCCAGCGTCCAACCGAGGAAGCAGGAGATGACAGCGTTTCGTTGGTTCGCGCGATCGGCAGAGGATCCCATGCCCGTCATGTTCGGGCGCGAATGTTAGGCTAAGGAAAGCGAGAACGCAATCGAAGGGGCGTCTATTTTCGCAGGCGATCCAGGCCCGCAAAAAGAAACACCGCGATCACCGCATTGACGACCGACGCGATCAGCAGGTGGACGCTGAAGAACGGCACCGGACGGTCGAGCAGAAGATGGCATGTGAAGGCATAGATGATCTGGTGTACGTGAAAGAAAAGGAACATGAGGATGAGGCGGCTGATGGGGTGCTCCGTGTCCAGTCGCGCTCCGATCGATGATGCCAGATAGCCGATGCATCCTTTGGCGATTCCGTAGAGGCCGATCGGCGCGAGGCTCAAGCCGTCTTGCAGAAGGCCCACAATTACGCCCAAAAACATTCCCGAAACCGAATTCCTGCGGCTCAGTCCGAAATACACCACCGCCAGCAGCGGCAATTCCAGCACTTGGAAACGTGGCGTGAATTTATTCAGAAATGCTTCCGCAACCAGAGCGAGAAAACACACGATGATTACAGCGCCGCCGTAGAATTTGTGGACCTCGATGTGCTGCGTTTCGGAATCAATTCGTACCGTCATCAGTTCTCTCGCATCGTGCGTTGGCTCATTGCTGCTTCTGCGGCGGACTTGTTCCCGCCGGTTTTTTCACGGGAGCCGCAGCAGGCTTTGTTTGTTTGGCATCATGTGCCGAGGCAGCACCACTGGCTGCGGCAGGAGTGGAGTTTTTCGGAGTGGCGGGAGGGTTCGCGGCAGCCGTGCCGGAGCTCGCGGCGTGAGAATCAGCTGCTTCGCTTGGCCGCGTGCTTAGCTGCTGTTGCGTCAGTAATACCAGCACCTCTTCCAGTCGATCGAGATGCGCCGCGGACTGCACTTCGATCGTTTGAAAGGGAAATCCGGGCTTCGTCGAAACAACCGTGCCCACCGGAATATCCTTAGGAAAGATGCGATCCTCTCCGGAAGTCAGAATCTTTTCTCCCACAGGCACTTTTTCGTCGCTCGTCACATAATCCATCCAAAGCAACGGATCGCCGGTCCCTTTCACAACTCCGTGCGTCCGCGTGTTGGCGAGCAGCACGCCGACACCGCTCTCTTTGTCGCTGATCAGCAGCACTTGCGAAGTGTAGGGAAGCGCCTCGAAAATCTTGCCGACGACTCCATCTGGTGTGATCACCGCCATGTTCTTTCGTATTCCTTCGCGCGCGCCGCGATTAATGAATATCGCCTCGCTGCTCGGGTCGGCACTCGCCCCAATGACCTCCGCCGCTACCATGGGGATCGTGGCATTCGCTTGCCGGAAGCCGAGCAAGCGCGCGAGCCGCTCCGCTTCGGCGGCTTGGCCTTCGAGCTCTTGATTCTTCAAGCGCAGCTGTCCAACTTCCTCGGTGAGTTGTTGATTTTCCACGCGCGCGTGGCGCAAGTCGATGTAGCCGTACCAAGCGCCCGCGACTTTTGCGATTCCGTAGGTCGCGGCGCGCTGCAACGGCGTCAGCAGCTCAATGGACCAAACCCGAATCAGCCGCACGTCGCGCTCGCCTCGTGTCTGCTTGATCTGAAAGGCAAGCAACAGCACCTGCGCCAAAGTTACAGCGACAAGGAGAACCAGCGGTCGGTGACGGGCAGGAACATCCATAGTTTTTCAGAGGCTTAAGGCTGGACCTCGAACCTAAAAGTCGCGATATCTCAATTCCGCAGATAGCGCCGCGTTTTCTCCTCAACTCAGCGCCGTCCGAATAAATCTGGCTCAGATTCTCACGCACGCCATTCGCTAATCGATCGACACGAGGCGCAGCAGCCGGAAATCGCTGAGCATCTTGCCAGTGCCCAGCACCACGGACGCAAGCGGGTCATCGGCAATGGAAACAGGCAAGCCCGTCTCTTCTCGGATGCGCTTATCCAGATTCTTGATCAACGCGCCGCCGCCGGTGAGCACAATGCCGCGATCGCTGATGTCCGCGGAAAGCTCCGGCGGTGTGCGTTCGAGCGCCACGCGAATCGCATTTAGAATCGTTGCGATGCATTCGGAAAGCGCTTCCCGGATTTCGCTGTCGTCGATGGTCACCGTCCGCGGCACGCCTTCGATCAGGTTCCGGCCTTTCACTTCCAGCGTCAGCGGCTTTTCGAGCGGATATGCCGAGCCGATTTCGATTTTGATTTGCTCCGCCGTACGTTCGCCGACGAGCAAATTGTATTTTCGCTTCAGATAGTGCATCACGGCTTCGTCCATCTCGTTGCCGGCCACGCGCACCGACCGCGAATAGACGATTCCGCTCATCGAAATCACAGCGATGTCCGTTGTTCCGCCGCCGATGTCCACCACCATATTGCCGGAGGGCTCTTCAATCGGCAGTCCTGCGCCAATCGCCGCGGCCATGGCTTGCTCAACGAGATAGACTTCGCTCGCTCGCGCCCGGTATGCCGAATCCTGCACGGCCCGCTTTTCCACCGGCGTGATCTCGCTCGGCACTCCGATGACGATGCGCGGATGCACCAGTACCCGGCGGTTGTGCGCCTTCTGGATAAAGTACGTCAGCATTTTCTCGGTGACTTTGAAGTCGGCGATTACGCCGTCCTTCATCGGCTTGATTGCGACCACATTTCCCGGCGTGCGGCCCAGCATTTCCTTGGCTTCTTTTCCCACCGCGACGACTTCGCCGTTGTTTTTGTTGATCGCTACGATCGAAGGCTCGTTCACCACGATGCCTTTGCCTTTGGCAAACACGAGCGTGTTCGCCGTTCCCAAGTCGATTGCGAGATCGGACGAAAAAAGACTAAACACCGACCTCATCGAATATCCGTTTTTCATGAACCCCCTCGCGCCCTACTTCCCCCGCCCACGAACGGCTTCTGCTCGCGATGCGCCTATGTTTCGATCCGAATTTTATGGAACGACGATTGCCTTGCGGACAATCCCCGTGAGCCCCCTGCGATCCTGTCCCGTGATGACAATGACATGCGGCCCCGATGTCATCGGCTGCGTAAAATGCCGGAATGTTCCATCCGCTTCGACGTCCGCCACCGGTTCGCCATCGATGATCAACACTGCCCCAGGTTCCGTGTGTCCAATCACTTCGACCACTTTGCCGTGAAATTCCACATCATCGACCTGCAGCAGCATGTTCTGTTCTTTATCTTGCTCGACTAGAGTAAACCGGGAAGCTCCCGCCGGCTCACTCTCCGTTCCTTTGGCGTCAATGGCCTTAACGGTCCAGAAGTATTCGCCGGCAGGCAACCCCGTGACTTCCACAGCCGTATCCGTTGTCTTCTTATCCGCGAGCACACGATTAAACATCGATGTGTCGCCGATTTCCAGTTCGTATTCGCGCGCCGAATCGACAGGCTGCCATTCAAAACGAATCGGCGTGCTCTTCGGATCGGCCACGATAATCGGCTGCAAATTCACAGGCTGCACCAGATTTGGCGGTGCGAGAACATCCGTCTTCGTGATAGGTCCAGTGCCTGTAAACGTACCGCGCTGATATTGTGTCAATTGAACCTGCTGGCCGTCGTGTTGCACCTCTGCTGCTCCAGCCGCTACCGTAATTTGATTTTGCTTTGTGCCAGGATCCGTTCTCACGTCCGCGCGGCTGTTCTCATGCAAGGACGCAACCGCATCCTGAAACGAAACTTCTGCTTTCGATCCTGGGATTTGCCAGGTTCCTGTGGTTAGGTCGACCGCGCCTGAGCTGATGTGCATTCCCACGCTCGATGCGCTGTTCTGTGGCACGAAGATTTCTTCGACCGTCACCAGCGTGTCCGCTTGCACGGTGTACGTCGTGCCGTCCGCAAACGCGATGCGCGCTACGCCGTCCGGCCCAGTCTGAATCAGGTCGCCTTTGTCGAGCGTTAGTGAATAGTCCGCGGTCGTCCATTGCACAGAGTTCACGCGCTTCACCTCGACTTTCCCATCGAGGTTGACGAATCGCGCGCCGCGCATATTCACTGCGCTCGCGCTCGTGTCCTTCGGCTCTAGCGCCTTGGAGACGTGTCGTATGAGCCCGGCAAAAGAGTCGGGGAAGACCAGATAGCTCGCCGCCGCAAACAGAAGCAAGAACGCGAGAATATAGAGCAGTACTGTACGGTACGTAACCGTGTGCCAATAGACTTCGACCTTGTTGATCTTTGGCCGGTTCGCGTCAGTGAATTTTTGCGTCGTCATGCTAAAATTCAGCTAATTTGCGAATCTAGCATACGGGTTCAGGGCTTTCAACACAGCGGCGCGTAAGTTGCGAAATTGCTAATACTTGGCCGGAAGTACAGGCCCATATTCGTTTCTCGCTGGTCTGCCGGCCAGAGAAGAGAAACGCGTGATCGTCTCCGTTCAGTTCGTCCCCGTGGTAGGATTTTGAGCCAATCTCATTCGAGGAGTGTGCTGGGAATATGGACACAAACCGTCAGCTCTTGCGGCTTACCGTGGCTACTTTGGCATACCGTGCAGGTAAAGTCCTTCGCGGTGCGCCTGCGGGCTTTGCCGAATTTCGCGTTTCGGAGACTACGCGTACCCCCGGCCAAATTCTGGCGCACCTCTGCGATCTTATCGATTGGGGAGTTTCGATCGCGAAGGGGAAGGAAGAGTGGCATAACTCCGCGCCGCAGGCGTGGGCGCAGGACTCCGAACGATTTTTCGCCGCGCTCAAGACGTTTGATGATTGCTTGGCGTCCGATTCATCACAGAACGCACCTGTCGAAAGACTCTTCCAGGGCCCTATTGCCGACTCGCTAACGCATGTCGGCCAGATCGCAATGCTGCGCCGGTTGGCGGGCTCTCCGGTTCGCGGTGAAAATTATTCTCGCGCGGAAATTACTGTTGGCCGTGTCGGCGCAGACCAACCCGCTCCCAAACAGGAATTTGATTGAGATTCTTCACTCTCTTGAATCGGTTTTAACAGTAGGGAATAAATGCGCGGATTGTGTCAGCACATTCTTACGGGGAGGGCCGCTGAAACTTTTTGTTCGCGGGAATTCAGTGCTTTCCATCGTCCGCGCGCACGAGCGCAGCCGGCGAGAGCTCGCGCGGAGATACCAATCCGCTCAATGCCATCGATAAGTCAAAATCCGCAAGCAGGTTCAGCACTGCGTCGCGAACACCGGTTTCGCCCGCCACGGCAAGACCCCACACGTACAATCTTCCCAGCAGCACCGCTCTCGCGCCGAGAGCAATCGCTTTCATCACGTCCGCGCCGCGGCGAATACCGCTGTCAAACAGTACAGGAATTTTGCCACCTATAGCATCCACTACGCCCGGAAGCGCATCCAGTGCGCCAATCGCGCCATCGACCTGCCTTCCGCCGTGATTTGAAACGATCACGCCGCTCGCGCCGCAATCGATCGCGCGCCGCGCATCGTCCGGATGCAAAATGCCTTTCAATAGAATCGGGAGCTTTGTCTGCTCGCGCAGGGAGGCGATGTCCTCCCACGTTACAGCCGTATTTGTGAACACACTCAACCACAGCCGTACCGCTTCCGCAGGATTTTTTTCTGGCGGTCCGTGCAACGCCGCGCGAAACACCGGATCGGTAAAATAATTCGCGAGTCCTTCGCACGACATGAATGGCAAATAACTGCGTTCCAGATCGCGTTCGCGCCATCCCAGCATCGATGTGTCCAGCGTCACGATCAGGGCCGAGTATCCCGCGCGTTCAGCGCGTTGCAGCATGCTTGCCGTCAATTCCGGATTCTTCCCCCAGTAAAGCTGAAACCACCGCGGGGATGCGCCCATCGTCTGCGCGACTTCTTCCAGGGGGCGTGACGAAACTGTGCTCAGCACGAAAGGTAATCCGAGTGATGCCGCCGCGCGCCCAGAGGCGATCTCCGCTTCGCGATGGACGATACTCTGAACACCCACGGGCCCAAGGAGAACCGGTGCAGGCAATTTCGTCCCCAGCAGTTCGATGCTCATATCCCGGCGCGAGACGTTCCGCAGCATTCGCGGGACGATGCGCCAGCGGTAGAAAGCTTCCAAGTTCGCGCGCATCGTGTTCTCGCCGCCCGCCCCGCCGGCAACGTAATCGTATGCGCGCGGATCGAGCGCTTCTTTAGCCTTCTTCTCCAGTAAGGACAGCATAATCGGGATAGAAAGCTGCTTCGCTGCAGCGCCGAGTTGATAGATTTCCAACTCGCGTTCGAGGCCGAAATTTCGCACAGGTTTGGGACTTTCGCCCGACATAGGATTTGCAGATTATACATTCGCAACCCAATCCGCAAGGTGAGCGAACCTTTTCCGCGCCACTTTTCGCGGGCAGCAGTGTTCCATCAAGTGTGGCAGAACATTCGTTTACGGCTATCTAAATGTCGACAACTCTCATCCAAGCTATAAGAAGAATATCCACTACGATATCCATCGCAGAGGTGAACTGAGCATGAAGAAACAACCGCACATCCTCAATTTCACGTTGGTTTGTTTGTCGGTACTGCTGTTTGCTGCTCCGCTCTTTGCTCAAGACTCTCAAGCGGCTGCGCCCGGCCTCGTGCAAATAACCGTCACGGCCATGTCCTCGAAATCCGGCCAAGCCGCTCCCGCCCTCGGAAAACAGGATGTTTCTTTGCGTGAAAGCGGGAAAAAGACGCCGATTGTCGACTGGATCCCGATAGGTAGTCCCGATTCCAAGCTCCAGCTCGTGATCCTGATTGATCAGGACGCAACCACAAGGCTTGGCGAGCACTTGGGCGAGATCGGCTCGTTTGTTCGTGCGTTACCAGACAACTCCAGCGTCGCGGTAGCCTATGCGATGAACGGGACTGCCGAATTCCGGACGCCATTTACGACGAACAGGGACGCTGTGGTCAATTCGTTGCACATCACAATGGGTGCCGCCGCTGGCATGACAAGCATCTATGAAACGCTTGCCGAGCTGATCAGAAAATGGCCCGCATTCACGGGTCGCCGCGAGGTTCTCTTGCTCAGCGATGGAATTGACCCCACCTATGGATTCCGCAATACCGCGCCGTGGCAAAATCCGGCGCTCGACCATGCAACTCAGGCCGCTCAGAGCGCGAATGTCACGGTCTTCAGCATTTACGTAACAACGTCCGGACTGGAAGCGCGCAGCAGCGTCCTCAACCTGAATGGTCAGGCTTCCTTGAACCACTTGACCACTGAGACGGGCGGTTATTCGTTTTTCCAGGGCAGCGGCAATGCCGTTTCATTTCAGCCCTATTTTCGTGACCTCAGTGCGATGCTGAGCCAGCAATACGTCCTGACTTTCCGTCCCGCGCCAGCCAAGAGGGCGGGATATCACCCATTGAAGGTGACAACGGAAGTTTCGCACGTGAAGCTACTCGCGCCATCGGAGATCTATTTGCTCGGGGCGAAATAATCTCCTGAGCTGATTGGGTCATCATGGAGATGCAGAAAGGGCGCACACCCGCAGGCTTACGCCTGCAGATCCCCGATTTTCATGAGTCGCTGGTTTGACGCTAGGACTTGCCCGCGGGAATGAGCGCCAACTGCTGATCAGCCTGATCGGCGGCGCCTGAGTCCGGATATTCGGCCTTGATCTCGTTATAGAGCTTCGCCGCCTGCGCCGGATTCGTCTGCCGGTAATGCTGAGCCAGCGCCAGCATCACTTCAGGCTCCGGCACGAGCACCGAAGGGCCCTTCAAAAGTTCATTGTAGAGCCGCACCGCCTGATCGCCTTTGCCATCGCGATCGTAAATCTGCGCCAGTTCAAATCGCGCCATCGCCGCGAAGTCTTGGTCCGGGCTGTTCTGGACGGAAGAGAGTTGATCAATCGCCTGCGGATCCTGCTTCAAATGCTCGAAGCATAGCGCTGCATAATAATGCGCCAGTTGTCCCGGCCGCGTCTTTCCGTAATGGCCAGCGACGTCCTGGAATTTCTTGAGCGCGTCTTGGTATTTTTTCGTCGAATCCGAATAGCTGATCTGGTTCGGCTCCGGTGCTTGCCCTGCGCCGATAACCGGCGCCTGGAAAATCTGCATTGCATCGCTGAACCCCGCCGCCGCTTTCACCGTCTGCCGTTGCGTGTAGAATCTCCAGCCGAAAATTCCTCCGCCGACGACGATAACGATCAGCGCTCCGTAAATCAGCGTCGTCTTGTGCGACAGTACCGCTTCGGCGCTGTGCGAAAGCGCCTCTTGGACCTGATCAGTCTTCAATTCATGGCGTGAGATATGCTTCGCCACTCGTCATCTCCTGTCAAAAATCCCCATCTTTATCGTAGCACAGAACACACCAACACCGCGTGTTGCCATATGCGGGAACGTTCCGGCCTTCTCCCTTGGCCACTTTCGCTGCGCAAGCGCCAAAGGCAAAGCTGCGCGCGCCTAAACCTTCGTCACGCTTTCAGCCTGGAATCCCTTGGGGCCTTGCTTCACTTCAAACTCCACGAGCTGGCCCTCGTTCAGCGACTTGTATCCGTCCATTTGGATCGCTGAGAAGTGAACGAAGACGTCTTCGCCCGACTGCCGTTGAATGAATCCGTACCCCTTGGCCGCGTTAAACCACTTCACCACGCCCTGTTCTCGTGCCAACTCTCCCACTCCTCTTCCATTGAATTCCCGGCCGTCTCGCTCTCACCAACGAGCCGATGGAACGCCGCATAATCCGCGGTGCCGACTCTGCGGTTTGGCAAGACCGCCTAGTGGCGGGGATTCTTTCACAGAAAACTGCGTCATGTCCAGAGTGAGAGTATGGTCTGCGGTTGCCCTAAGCGGGCCACTGTGAAAGAAGAGAACTTGCGACGGAGTGAACGCCTACTTCCACTTTAGTCTGCCACAAACTCTATGATTGCGAATTCGCCTCGCTATTTGCGGCGTTCTGCTTATCTGTCAGCGTTTGAACCACGTTTTGCAGCGCGGAAACTTTTTGCTCCTGCGCATGAACATCACTCGCCTTGCTGTCGATGGCAGCCTTTTCAGAATCAAGGTTTGCTTTCCCTTGCGTGTTCAGCGTGAAATTCGTTTGCCCGTAGTACGAGTCGGAATCGAGTTTGTACTGGCGCTGTAAAATCGCCAGGTCAATCTGCATCACGGCAAGCTGTTTCTTCGCGTCATCCAGGTCAGCTTTTGCCTTCGCCAAATCTGCGGCAATCTTCTTGGGGTCTTCCGGAGTTGCCTTGTCCGTTGTCGCCCCGCCGGCGGTCATCGCACTACTGTCGGCGTTTGCCGTCGCTGGGGTCGGCGGAGGTGCTGGCTGCCCCACCACGCTTACGCCGTTCGGATCAGTCGGTAGATTATCGTTCGTCCACACGACAGGCTTCGGTTTGGCCGCTTCCTTCTGCTGATCGGCCGTCTTATGTGTCGCATCCGTTGTGGATTGCCCGGATTGCGTTGATTGCGACGTCTGCCCTGGTTGGCTCGATTGCTGTCTCGCCATCAGCAACGGACAGCTCAGAAGTCCGAAAATTGCGATTTGCGCGATGTTTTTCCCATATCCCATGGTGGCGCCTCGAATCACCTCATTTACATCTTATTCGCAATTCGCGCCCAGACCGCGCCTGCGTCCTCCCAGGCTTCCAAAAAGACACCTGTCCCGCCGCCCACTGCGCCCTTTTACGTTTCCCGCAAACCCCTAGTCATCCCCGGGGTTCGTTTAGGTTTGCTTCAATTGGGCACGGGCGTCTGCTGCGAAAAGAATGCGTGCCACTCACCATTTTTCCAAACGAAGAAATCCGCGGATCTCGTTCTTCTGGGTTCGCCGTCAGGTCCCGCAAAACTCGATAGCGCATACGCGACGGCCACGTTCTCGTGGATCATTACAGTCACTTCGGGAATCTGCGGCATTTTCAGGTTTTTGCCGCGATTCTTCGCCGCCATTGCCAGCTCCTCGCGGAGATGCCCCAGCTCTCCGTTGCGCCGGATTTCCATATAGTCCGGACTCAGCAAACAGCTCTCAAGTTGCGTATCCCCTTGCAGGAAAGCCATCGACCACGCGTGTTCCAGGTGTTGAATCGTAGCCGCATCTTCGTGCTGATTTGCAAGCTGCGGCAAGCGGCACGAATTCGCCGCCCAGGAAGGCGCGGCAAACAAAACGAAGAGGCAGGTAAATCCGAGTATCTTGCTTTTTGTTTGGCTCATGTTTTTCTCTCAGTTTGGAATTCTCTCGCTCGAAATTTTGACAGAATCATTCGCAGCCCTTTTGGCCACTCTCCCGATTCCCTGCGTTTCTCCCGCCCCGGCCAGAAGAGATGCTGTCATTCACTTGATGGTTGCGAGCCGGACGTCATTTGACGCAGTTTTCCTCGGCTGGCTCTGGCAGGAACTCGCTTGTACGCAATCGCGACTCGAAGCATAATGCCGCCGCCACCTCGATCCGCCTGAGGATGCAGCTGCCTCGCTCGATTTCGCTCTCTTAGGAGGGAAGATGCTTCGGTTCCGGATCCGAAATGCCCCGGCCCTAATTCTCTTTTTCTTGCTATTCGCCGCGTCCTGTGCATTTGGACAGTCTTCGAGAGGCACAGCTACTCTTGCCGCAACTTCCTCGACCCAAGCTCAGCCCCCTTCCTCCGCGCAACGGCCAGCGCCTCAAACCTCGGTTCAGGTCAGGTCTTACACACTTCCTCCTGACATCTACGAGAAGGCCGTGAAGTATTCGCGCGCTCAATACATTCTTTATTTCATCAGCTTCGTCTGGGGCGTGATCGTTTTGTTGCTCGTGCTTTCCTGGAAGCTCGCGCCGAAGTATCGCGACTGGGCCGAGCATGCCCATAACCGCTTCGTGCAGGCGGTGATCTTTGCGCCTCTGCTTCTGCTGACCATCGCGGTGCTCGGATTGCCTCCGGATATCTTCGGTCACTGGCTCGAGCGCAATTACGGCATCTCCGTACAGAGTTGGAATTCTTGGGCGTGGGATTGGACAAAAAGCCAAATCATCAGTTTCATCCTTGGCATTATTCTCGTTTGGATTCTCTACGCCATCATTCGCCATAGCCCGCGCCGCTGGTGGCTTTATTTCTGGGTCATCACGCTGCCGATTCTCGTTTTTCTGGTTTTCCTCGCTCCGCTGGTGATTGACCCGCTCTTCAACAAATTCGAACCGCTTCAGAACACCGACCCACAGCTCGTCACCGCGCTCGAGCAGGTGGTCCATCGAGCGAACATGGACATTCCTCCAGACCGCATGTTTCTGATGAAAGCCAGCGAAAAGACCAACGCTGTCGATGCCTACGTCACCGGTCTCGGCGCCTCGAAACGCGTGGTCGTGTGGGACACGACAATCAAGAAAATGACTGTGCCGGAAACCATGTTCGTCTTCGGTCACGAGATGGGCCACTACGTCTTGAATCACGTATACAAAGGTCTGGCATTTGGCGCGGTCGTCCTGCTCGTTCTGCTCTATCTTGGATTTCGCGGGATGTTTTGGTCGCTCTCGCGTTGGGGCGGCGTTTGGGGCATTCGTGGGGTAGACGACTGGGCGTCTCTGCCTGTACTGCTGTTGTTGTTCGCAATTCTCGGATTTGTGGCATCTCCAATCAGCAACACGTTCAGCCGCCACATCGAACATCAGGCCGATCAGTATGGGCTCGAAGTCACACACGGACTGATCCCTGATTCAAATCAGGTTGCCGCCCAGTCTTTCGAAATTCTCGGCGAAGTGGATCTCTCCGATCCCGATCCGAATCCATTCATCGAGTTCTGGATCTTCAATCATCCGCCGCTCACCGAGCGCGTGAATTTCGCGCTGACGTATGACCCGTGGGCCGAGGGCAAGCAGCCCGAATTTGTAAAGTGAGTTAAAACGGATTGATTTAAGACGTGGCAGATGCCTGCGCTTGAGGAATTGCAGTGCGCCGGTGGATCTGCATTCGAATTCCGCCGCGCGGCCGCAGCGTGACGAGCGGCTCCGGTACGATCGTCTGTCCCGCTGTCAGTTCAAAACTGAATTTTTGGCCCAGCTCTGCCGTCACCAGCGCCGCTTCCAGCATCGCAAATCCTTGTCCAATGCATCGCCGCGGGCCGCCGCCAAAGGGAAAGTAAGCGTGCGCGGGTAGTCGCGTGATCAGCCCATCGAGCCATCGTTCCGGTCGGAAAACAAGCGGCTCCGAAAAATACCGCGCATCGCGATGCGTCACCCACTGCGACATAATTATAGTCGTGCCGGCGGGAAACGAATAATCTCCCAGTTCAAACGGTTCGATCGATAGCCTCGCCATGATGTAAGCGGGCGGATAAAGCCGCAACGATTCATGGATGACTGCGGCAAGGTACGGAAGCGATTCCAAATCTTCCGGCCGCGGCGAATGGCCTCCAAGCACACGATTCAGCTCTTCGTGCAAACGCGCTTCCGCACCGGGATTCTGTGCTAGGAGATACCAGGTCCAGCTCAGCGTCAGCGCAGTGGTTTCGTGGCCCGCGAGAAACAGCGTCATCGTCTCATCGCGCAATTGTCGCGGCGTCATTTGTGTGCCATCTTCATCCATTGCGGCAATCAACCGCGAGAGAAGATCATTGCCTCCGCCGCCGCGCGAACGCCTCTCTTCAATGATTCCATACACCAGCGAATCGAGGTACGCAAATGCGGCGTCGGCGCGACGGTTCGCCGGGGTCGGCCAGCGCGCCGGAATTCGAATCGGCGACCGCACGCGATGGATCTGATGGCGCATCAGCCTCGTCAGATTTTCTCCCACGCGATCGGCTTCCGGCCCGATGTCCAGCCCAAAAAGCGTCTTCACGGCAATGCCGCAGGTCAGTCGCGACATTTCCTCGGCGATATCGCAAGTCTCTCCCTCGCGCCATTGCGCGGTGTGCGCAGCGGCATGTTCAATCATCACGGGCGCATACTCATTGACGCGCGTTTTTTGAAACGCGGGCTGCGCCAGCCGCCGCTGCCGCCGCCAGAAATCATCTTCGCTGTTGAGCAATCCATTTCCAAGCAGCCGCCGCGTCGCCGCCTGCGCCATCGCGCTCTTATGAAATTTCTGGTGCTGCACGATGAGCACTTGCTCGATCAGGTCGGGATGATTGAGCAGAATGCGGTCTTGTCCGAAGGCCAGTGGCAAATAAACAACGTCGCCATAGTCTCGCGCGGCGCGAACGAAAAGATTGAGTCCTTGCTTGCGCAGTTCCAGAGCAACGCCAACGAGCGGCTTGCCGCGCGGCCCGGGAGGACGTTTTTGGGTGGCAGTCATAGGAGCGCGATGCTCGCTCACTCCCTTTGTACCTCAGCGCAGAACAAAATGCATGCGCCGCCGCTCGCATTTGTGCACGCGCCGCTCTTTGCGATCAGTCAGGCAACGTTCCGAGATTGGCTCTCGCTCGCACCTTCGGTAAGATAACGCCGCTCATGGCGGATCTGAATTTCACGCAAGAAATCGCAGCGCCCGCAAAAATTGTCGGCGCGTTTTTCGTCCCTCATCGCATGGGAGCGTGGTATGGCCGCGAAATGGATTTACAATTCGAAGTGCAAGGCGGAGCAATCGAGTTTCGCAATGGCCTCAAGGTTCGTCTGACGGGTCGGCTCGGCCAGCGCTCAGTTTCACATACGGCCGTCGTGACGGAATTCGAACGCGGGCGCGTCCTCGAATGGCAGTTCCAGGATGCATATGGCGTTCGCGGTATGCAGCGCTGGGAGATTGAGGCGACAGCAGCCGGCTGCCAGGTCCGCATGCGCGATTGCTACGAAATGCCGGGTCGCATCCCTAAATTCCTCGATTGGCTGCTGACGCGCCATGCCGTGGCTCGCCGCGATCGTGCCGAGCTGGACCGGTTGAGGCGCCTGGTTGAGCACGCCTGAAAGCGGAACGACGCTCCGCGTGCCTCGAGCGCCTTGCTACAAAGCTCTTGGTCTCTGGACCCACGGCCAAACGCGCCTAGCCACGACACCTGTCCGCTCTTGGTTTGCACGTGTCCGTTAACGGACAATGCCCCGCACTAAATCGCCGCTTACCCTTTTAATTGCAATGACATACGATTGGCTGCCATCTTGCACCCGCTCTGGCGAAGTATTGTCTGTGGTGACTGCCCAATTGACTATTCCGAGATACATACCGCCATGCTTCAGACCAATTGGAAAAAAGGGGAAATGACTATGATCGGAAGGCTGATTCGAATCGTTCTTACGCTTTACCTTGCTGCTTCGCTGACCATTGGCGTTCCGGCGTTTGCCCAGGCTGCCACGCAGCAGCAAACCTCCTCGCAGTCGTCGTCTTCGGTGTCAGCTCCTGCGTCCGGAGGTCCGAGTGCTCCCTCCTCATATATGGATCTCCTTCATCAGCGTGACTATGCCAAGGGCAAGCGCTCGTTCCCAAATGTCTTCGCTCCTTATACGAGCGATTATGTCGCCCCGCCCGTCCTGACCAATGCGCCGACGATCTACTCCCTGATTCACGACGGCAAGCTCGAAGTCAGTCTCCAGGACGCCATATCACTCACCCTGCAAAATGACCTGGATATCGCTGTCTCCGAATACACTCCGTGGATCGACCAAACTCAGGTGCTGAACGCTGAGGGTGGCGGCACGCCGCTCGGCTCCGTCGTGATCGGATCGGGAACAGGTGGCAGTTTCGATCCCGTCATCACGGAGACCACCAGCATCAGCGACAGTTCGCAGAGCATTAACAATCCCCTTTCCAGCGGCGTCGGCACCACCAGCGCGGCAATCACCCAGGCCACCCACGACACACAATTCAACGTCAGCTACACGCAGGAGCTACACAGCGGGACCACATTCGAAGTCCAGCTCAACAACGATAGGAACTCCAGCTTGCCGACAGAGAATTTTTTCAATCCCGCGCTCACCTCGAGCATCGCCGTCGAAATTTCGCAGCCTTTGCTGAACGGCTTCGGCTTTCTCCCTCACACACGCTTTATTCTCGAAGCGAAGAACAACAACAAGATTGGTCAGCTCCAATTCGAGGAGCAGATAATTACTTCTATCACGCAGGTTGAAACGCAATATTGGCTTCTCGTTCTCTACAGGCAGACCGCGGATGCTGATAAGCAGAGTCTCGCAGCGAATCAGGAGCTCTATCAGGATGACCTCCACCTTCTCAACATCGGCAGTTTTTCCCCAAGTGATGTAGTCACTGCGCAATCGGCCGTTGCGGCGAGTAACCAGGCTCTGCTCGGCGCGCAGGTCAATGAACGTGTGCAGGAGGCCGTTCTTCTCCAGCTCCTCACCAAGGATCCCTCGGATTCTCGGCTGAAGGGACTGGAGCTTGTTCCAACCTCAGTCCCGGAAGATACGCCTCAGGTTCCTGGTATTTCTTTGGACGACGCCGAAAGGGAGGCTACAGCCGACCGGCCGGAATTGAAGGTCGATAAGCTAACTTTGCAGAACGACGAATACAATGTTCGTGCCACTAAGAATGCCCTCCTGCCGACTCTCACTCTGTCGGGTGAGTATGAGAGCCTCGGTTTGAGCGGTAACGCGGCCGGCGCGTTGATCGCTAACGGAACTTATTCTCCTATAACCTCGGAGCCGATCGTCGATCAGAACGGGAATCCCGTCCTTTCCGGCGGCGTTCCGATTTTTTTGGGAACTCCCAATGGCGTCAT
Organism: Candidatus Acidiferrales bacterium; assembly: GCA_030037355.1. Taxonomy (GTDB): domain Bacteria; phylum Acidobacteriota; class Terriglobia; order Acidiferrales; family UBA7541; genus DAHUXN01. The sequence goes on from JASHRL010000252.1 coordinate 21,265, forward strand.
CGGCCCCACCATCCCTGGCGGAATTAGTAGCGCTTACTCTCAGATTTTTCACAATGTCTCTCCGACGTATGCTGGCAGCCTGAACCTCAATCTTCCGCTGCGCAATCGTTCGGCTCAAGCCACAAATGCTGAGCAGCATTTGGTGCAACGGCAGGATCAGGTCGCGGACCAGCGGGAAAAAGGCCTGATTTTCGCCAGTGTCAATGAGGCCTTGACCGCCGTGAATGTGTACGCCGCCGAAGTTGATGCGGCGGTGAAGGCAACGCAGCTGGCGCAGAAGGCCTACAACTACACCCTGGACAAATTCAATCTGGGCACGGCCGATACTTTCACGGTAGTTCAGTATTCCAATTTGCTGAACTCTGCCAAGCTGAATGAGGCGAACGTCAAGGCAAACTATGAAATCGCTCTCGCTCAATTCAATCAGGCCCTCGGCCGCACCTTGACCGCAAACAACATCAGCATCGCGAGCAACCGCGATCGTGGCGTCGATCTCGACGCCAATGCGCCGCTGATTCCCGGCACACTCGACGGCCATCTGGTGAACGACGGGATTTTCAATCTCAATGCGCATCAGTAGCTTTCTGTCGTTGTGTGCGAAATGAAATCTGTTTAGGCTTGCGCGGCCAGCGGCAAGCCGGTCGCGCTCTGCTGAATTTTGTCTTGTCGATGATTCGTGGCCGCTCGGCTATTCCACGATGATGCGCAGGAACTTCTTTTTCCCCGCGCGCAGGAGATAGCTGCACCCCGGATCCGATAAATTAATCTCGTACTTAACGTCGTCCACGCGTTTGCCGTCGACTTCGACACCGCCCTGCATAATTAGCCGCTGCGCCTCAGCGCGGGAGTCCACGAGCTTTGCTTCGGCTATTAACCACGATAGCCGATAGGGCCAAACATGCTTCGGTACTAAATATACTGGAACATCTTCTGGCGCTTGGCGTTCGCGAAAAACGCGCTGAAATTCCTCTTTTGCCCCGCGTGCCGCTTCCGCGCCATGAAAATTCGCGATGATCATTTGTGCGAGCTGCATCTTCGCGTCCATGGGGTGCAACACGCCGGTGCGAACTTCTTCCTTCAGCCGTACAATCACGTGTTCCTCAAGGTCCGTCAGCAGCTCGTAGTAAGACCACATCAGCTCATCGGAAATGGACATCAGCTTGCCGAACATTTCCTGCGGCGGTTCCGTGATGCCGACGTAGTTGTTCAGGCTCTTCGACATTTTTTTCACGCCGTCGAGGCCCACAAGAATCGGCATGGTCAGCACCACCTGTGGCGGGAGCCCGTATTCGCGCTGGATGTCGCGGTGCACGAGGATATTGAATTTCTGCTCTGTGGCGCCAAGCTCGACGTCCGATTTGAGCGCCACGGCATCGTAAGCCGTCAAAAGCGGATAGAGCAGTTCATGCACGGAGATCGGCTGATTTTTTTCGAGCCGCGACCGGAAATCTTCCCGCTCGAGCATGCGCGCCAGCCGGTAATGGCCGCACAGCCGCACCACGTCGTAACTCGGCATTTTCGAAAGCCACTCGCTGTTGTACCGGACTTCCGTCTTTTCCTGGTCGAGGATCTTGTAGACCTGCGCGAGATACGTTTTGGCGTGCTCATCGACTTGTTCGCGCGAAAGCGGCGGGCGCGTTTCGGATTGCCCTGTCGGATCTCCGATCATCGCTGAAAAATCGCCGATCAGGAAAATGGCCGTGTGCCCCATGTCCTGAAAATGTTTGAGCTTCCGCAGCACCACCGTGTGCCCAAGGTGAATGTCCGGCGCGGTAGGGTCGACGCCCAGATAAACGCGCAGCGGCTTGCCCGTTTTCTCGGATTG
>JASHRL010000253.1 GCA_030037355.1 Candidatus Acidiferrales bacterium
TCTAGCCTGTGACCTCGCCTGCCAGCAAGACCCGATGGGCCCTTAGGAGTTAGTCCTTGGCGGTTGGAAATCCCGCTTCCGTCCACCCGCGCCATCCGCCGTCCATCGAAATCACGTTCTTGTATCCCATCTTCTGCAGATTATCCGCCGCCAGCGCCGACCGGAACCCTCCGCCGCAGTAAAGCACCAGCAGCGCATTCTTGTCCGGGACGGTTTTCTCGATGTCGCGCTCGATTATGCCTTTCCCCAGATGAATCGCGCCCGGAAGGTGCCCCTTTGCCCATTCATTGTCTTCGCGTGTGTCCACCAAAATCATTTTCTCGCCCGCGTCCATCCGCTTCTTGGTCGCGCGAAAATCCTCTTCCTTCACGCGCGTCTTCGCGTCGTTGACGATTGCCAAAAATCCCGCCGCATGATGATGCGCCATCTTCGTCCTCCTCCCACTCCGTTTCCAAACGCAACTCTGCGAAATTATTTTACCGCCACCGGCTCCATATCCCGCCAGTTCGCGCCCATCTTCACGTCCACCACGAGCGGCACGCGCAGTTCGTAAACTTTCTCCATCGCATCCCGCACCATCGGCGTCAGCCGCTCCATTTCGCTTTTCGGCCCTTCAAAAAGCAGTTCGTCATGAACCTGCAAAATCATCCGTGACGCGAATTTTCCTTCGCTCAGTTTCCGGTCGATGTCGATCATCGCCAGCTTGATCAAATCCGCAGCCGTTCCCTGCAGCGGCGTGTTCATCGCCGTGCGCTCGGCGAAACTTCGCAAATTCGGCTGCGGCGAGTTGATCTCCGGGATCGGCCGGATGCGCCCGAACAAGGTTCGCGTAAATCCGCTCTTCCGCGTCTCCTCCACTTGTCGCTCGAGATATTTCTTCACGCCTTGGTAGCGCTCGAAATACGCAGCGATGAATTTCGCGGCCTCTTTTTGGTCGATCTGCAGGTTCTGCGCCAGCCCAAACGCCGAAAGTCCATAGATAATCCCGAAATTGATCACCTTCGCCGCGCGCCGATGCTCCGCCGTCTGCGCAAATGGCGCCACGCTAAAAACTTCCTGCGCCGTCCGCGAATGAATATCCTCCGCGCGCCGGAACGCCTCAACCAGCACTGCATCTTCGGAAAAGTGCGCCAGGATTCTCAGCTCGATTTGCGAATAATCCGCCGAAAGCAGCGCATTGCCCTTTTCCGCCACGAACGCCGCGCGAATTTCGCGTCCCAGCTCCGTCCGCACCGGAATGTTTTGCAAATTCGGATTCGACGACGCCAGCCGTCCCGTCGCCGCTCCCGTTTGGCTCAGTTGCGTGTGCAATCGCCCCGTCTGCGGCGAAATCCGCTCCTGCAGCGCGTCGGCGTATGTCGATTTCAGCTTGGCCTGCTCGCGATACTCCATCACCAGCCGTGGCATTTCATGCAGTGCGGCAAGTTCCGTCAGCACTTCCGCTGCGGTCGATCGCGCTTTCGCGCGCGTGCGCTTCGGCAGCGCCAGCCCCAGCCGGTCATACAAAACTTCCGCCAGTTGCACCGGCGAATTGATGTTGAATTCCGTTCCCGCTAGTTTGTGAATCTTCTTTTCCAGCGCGCCGATTTCTTTTTCCAGCGTCGCCGAAATTTTCTTCAGCGACTTCGGATCAATATGCACGCCCGCGCGTTCCATCCGCGAAAGTACGCCCGCCAGCGGCAAATCGATTTTCGCGTAGAGCTCCTCGAGATTTTGCTTTTCCACTTCCGCGCGCAGCGTAGGTGCGAGCCGCATCAGAAAATCGGCATGCTCGCCGGCCGCGCCGGAGAGCGTGACGTTCAACTGCCGCAGCACAGCTTCCGCAAACGCGTGATTCGCCGTCGTCGGCCGCAATAAATACGAATAAAGCATCGTCGCGTGCCGTATTCCGGCCGCATTGCGTTTCGCTGCCTCCGCATCGCTCAATCCAAGCAATTCGAATAATTTTGCGTCGTGTACAATCTTCGGTCGTTTCGCGTCCGTCATCCAATCGGCAATCGCGGTCAACGCGGAATCCTTTTCGTCATTTGCGCACACGCGCGCGGATCCCGCGCGATTCGAAACTTCAATTGCCCGCACGCGCGTGCCATATCCTTCGTCATCCGGATCATCGCTCTCGAACGCAAGCCACACCGCAACCTCATCCTTCGCTGGCAGTTTTTCCAGAAATTCTCGCAGCTCTTTCGCGGATTCGAAATTCGCGTAATCCGTTTCGCCGCTCATCGTCACTGCGGGCAAACTCTTCAGCAGCGAAGTAAATCCCAGCTCCGCGTAAAATTCGCGCAGCACGTTCACGTCCGGCTGCCGCAGCCGCAGCGCGTCGAGCTCCAGCTTCACCGGCGCTTTCGCGTGAATCGTCGCCAGCTCCTTGCTCAATTTCACGAATTTCGCGTTGTTCTCCAGCGCTTCGCGGTAGCTCGCGCGGCTCACCTCCTTCGACCGCCGGATCGCTTCTTCCGCGCTGCCGAATTGCTGGATCAGCGTCCGCGCGCCCACGTCGCCGATGCCCGGCTTGCGCCGTTCGCCCGGCGCAGGCTTCTCATTCGGATCGCGCGCGCCGGGAATGTTGTCGATCGCGTCCCCCATCAGCGCCATCACGTCCGCGACCTTCGACGGCGGCACGCCCATCAGCTCTTCGACTTTTTTCTCGTCGATGATCAGGTCGCCCTTCGACGGATTCAGCATCCGCACCGCGCCGCCTACCAGCTGCATGAAATCCTTGTCCGCTGTCACGATGTAAATATCGAGTTTTTTCTCCGCCGCCTGCCGCGCCAGCGACGCGATCACGTCGTCCGCCTCGTATCCCGCCATCTCCAGAATCGGCAGCCGCATCGCTTCGCAATATTTCCGCACGAACGGCAGTTGCACGATCAAATCGTCCGGCACGGGTGCGCGCTGCGCTTTGTATTGGTCGAAGAGTTTGTCGCGAAACGTCGGCTCCGGCGTGTCGAACACGATGCCCAGATAATCCGGCGCCAGCTCTTTGCTCTCGATCAGCCGCCGGATCATCGTCGCAAAAATATACGGAACCTTCGTCGGCAGTCCGTTGTGCTCGAATCGTTCGCCCATCGGCGCGTAGTAGGCGCGAAAGATATATCCCATCGCGTCCACCAGAAATAGTTTCTTGCGCTCGGAGGTTGCAGGTGTCATGAATTGTCCCGCCGCATTTGGCAGGTCAGCCAGTATAGCAAGAGACGCCGCGTATCAGCGCCGCATGGTGGTGTTCAGTTTGAGTTTTGTCGATCCTGGCGCAAGAATTCAGAATTCACGCTGACCCAGCGCCCGGCGCTGCCTCTCGCTCTGCGAAGCGC
>JASHRL010000254.1 GCA_030037355.1 Candidatus Acidiferrales bacterium
GGAGGTGCCTGATGCGTGCGGATCGCGTCGATGTTTCCTGGGACGCTCAAAAATCGGAATGGCTCGTTCGCATTACGTGTGGTGAGGAGGTTCTTCGGCGCCACGTGAAGTTGCCGAGCAACGCCGAGGCTGCCGCGCTTCAAGCCGCCGCGCAGAAAACTGTCTCCGACGAAGGCTACGAAGCCGACGCCTCCCAAATCACCGTCGCCCGCTCCGCCTGACTTTCTCTCAGCGGGATCCCGACTTCCATTTTGCTAATCTGCCGACGCCACCGGCGCATGCGCTCGCTGCGTGCCCGCGGCCGAAGGTAAGCGCTAACGAATTGAGCTGAGGGACTACTGGTTCTGAAAACTGTGCAATCCCCATTGATAGGTGACAGAAGGACTGCATGCCGGCGTAGCAAAGGTGACTTTGCCCGTGCCGTCCGTTTTGCCCTTCACGAATGGTAGCAGCACGGTAGAAACATCGCCGGAAGTGTCCGCTTTAAGGTCCGCTTCATGAAGCTCTGTTTCCGAGAATGCCTTCATGTGGACCGCGGAGCCAGGCGCGAAACCAGAACCTTCAATCAAGACTGCTTCAGCATTTTGCGTTAACAGCAGCTCTTCAATCGAACATCCTTGATCTGCTCCTCGAACCGGGAAAGGTGTGACGTAGAAAAAAGCCTTCGCTTGGCCATCTTCAGACACCAGGCTGAATCGTTTTGGCTCTCCCTTCCCAGCTATAAGACCGAGATCAAGTGGATCGTTCGGACCATCGAGTACTTGACCGGATTCATCTAAGATGAGTCCTTGCGTTATCGGCTTAGGCTGGAGGTCGAAAGAAGTGAGGAGAAGTTCATAGATCTTATCTTTCGGCAAGCCCGACGTCATAATTCGGTAAAAAACGACGGTCTCTTTTCCGGCGGACTTACGCGATGTTTCTTTCAGAGTCACTGATACTCCAGGACCGTTCATCCTTGGGCCCCACCGCCATTGAATTTGCGCCAGGCGCAATGCGCCTTGCTGCGCACGAGCCTGTGCTTCGGGTGAATTCTCTTCAGGCGATTCTTGTGCGCTCGCACAGGCACAGAACGCCGCAGCAAGTGCCACTAGGACGACAAGACGCATAGCTGCCTCCGCGACCTGACGGATATTTTCCATGCCATCGCTACTGATTCGAAGCAGGAGTTTACCGCAAGGGAAGACTATCTTTAAAACATAAAACCTACCGAAATCGCTAGTCGGCGGATCTGGCCGGCACATGCGCCGCGCGTTGTGTCACGCCGCGCCTCTTGCGATTCTCTTGGACCGTCTATCATTATGTATAAGAGGGTATCTGTGTCCAGCGTCATGGAATCTCGAAAACCTCTAACTTGGAGTGGCGAATTAGCGCAAGCCGATGCCCACCGGGTGAATATGCCGGAACGGGAGCAAACCAGGCAGGACGTGGGTCCCAATGGGTCTCGAATACTTGCTTTCCTGAATCCGTATCAAGAACTCGGATACGCGAAAAGTTGAATGCCCTCCCTTGATCAATGTCGAGAAAATTCACAATTGAGTTCAACCTCGTATAACCCTGATCTTCTATACAGAATCGATTTCCGACACCATCGGGAAGGATGGCAGTTTGGTATGCCCGCGTAACGGGCACTTGGTACAAAACGGTTCCGTCCAGATTCCGGATTACGACCTTGGCCGCCTCGCCAGTGGCCCTTGTCGCGAGCGTTTTCGGATTGAGCTTGGCCATGACAATCGTCCCGGCAGGCGCTTTGGGCAAAGTATTAATTAAAGCTGCGCCGTCAAAAAGAGACTGACTATAGGCGGACCCCGCAATTAAGACGGCGGCCTCTATTCGCGAGACGGGTTTGATGACCTGTAATGTCATCGCGTCAACTAGAACCCTGTCAGTTCGGGCGTTCCCTCCCACCAACAGTTCTTTCCCGTTTGCTACTGCGATCACCGGGCCGTTCGTGGTGAATTGCGGCCCGCAGGACAAATCTGCTGAACACACGTGCACGCCCTCTTGATTCAAAATTGCGAAATGACTGTCTTCGGTCACCTGTACTGCGCCAGCGCTCTTTTCCACAGGGTAGTCCACGGCCCTGACAAGTTTCCGTTCGTCCAAATTGAAGAGCAGCAGTTTCGCAAGGCCTCGGTCGGAAAACAGCGGCTCCGTAGGCTTGGCGAAAATGCGCACGTTGACAGTAACGAGCAAGAGATTGTCCGAGAGAAACTGTATTTCTGTGTAGTCGGAGACATTGCGGTCTTTATGAAAATCCGGAAAACCGAAGGGGCGAAGATCTTCACTCATGACGAGCTTCTGTGGGTGAGTACCAGCGGCCAAACAAGCCGCCGCAAAGGTCACAGCCGCAATTACCATAGCCGCGACGCGGAAAAACATAGCAGGCTAGTCTCCGGATGCCGCTGGCACGTGGGCGGCTCGCTGCGGCGCATTGCGCTTCTTGCGATGCTCGACAGCCGCTCCAATGAATGCCGCAAATAGCGGATGCGGCGCAAGCGGCTTCGATTTGAACTCCGGATGGAACTGGCAGCCGAGGAACCACGGATGCTCCGGCGCCTCGATAATCTCGACGTAAACTCCATCCGGCGTCTTTCCCGTGATTTTGAATCCCGCCGCCTTCAGTTGCGGCTCGTAATCGCGATTGAATTCGTAGCGGTGCCGGTGCCGCTCGGAAATCTCAGTTGTGCCGTACGCGCGCGCGGCGAATGATCCTTCTTC
>JASHRL010000255.1 GCA_030037355.1 Candidatus Acidiferrales bacterium
GATCCGTCGGCCCGAAAATTGCGACGACCGGCACGCCCACAGCAGCTGCTACGTGCATTGCTCCAGAATCATTTCCGAGAAAAAGTTGGCAACGAGAAAAAAGTGCGGGAAGCTCTCCAATCGGCGTCTGGCCGGCAAGATTGACTGGGCGATGGTGCATTCGGGCGGCGATTTGTCCGCAAACCTCGGCTTCGGAACTCGTACCGAAAAGTATCACATCCGCGCCAAACTGACCAATCAGGCCATCGGCTGCTTCTGCGAATCGTTCCGGAAGCCAGCATTTCGCCGAACCGTATGCGGCGCCGGGAGCGAGCGCAATTCGCACCGCTTCCGCGCGCGCGCCCGCTTGTTGGAGTTGCGACTCCGCAGCCTCGATTGCTTGCGGAGTCAGCCGCAAGCGAATTTCCACAACATCAGGTAGTTTCTCGATCCATCCCGCGCGACGAAGCAGTTCCAGGTAGTAATACGACTCATGCGCGGGAATTTCGCCTTTAGCAGGTACGGCAATCGCTCGCGTAAGAAGAAAGCTTCGGCCATCGCGTGCATATCCGATGCGTTCTGGAATCCCAGCGCGCCACGCAAGCCATGCCGCCGAAAATGCATTTTGCAGCAGGAGCGCGCAATCGAAATGCTCGCGGCGCAGCGTACGAGCCGTACCTTCAACTAAGAATGGATTTCGCGGCGAAGCGTCCTGCGCGATCACATGATCGGCAAATGGCTGACCTCCGTAAAGATCCGCGACCCAGCGTCGCGCGAGAATCGAGATTTCCGCCTGCGGCCACCGCGCGCGAACGGCTTCGAGAGCCGGGATACACATCACGGCGTCACCGACCCAATTCGTCGCGCGCACGAGAATTTTCATTGCAGCGCACCGGGCTTTTTCCTGCGAATCGTCTCCAGGATCGTGCGCCACAGCCTTTCTTCATCATCGAACCGCAGCGAAATCTTGCAGAAACAGATCGGGATACGCTGAGTCACGAGCAACATCAAGTCGTAGGTGTCTTTTTCCGTGCAGATCAGAGCGTCAGCGCCCACCGCTGTGGCGCGCGCCTCAAGGTCGGCCACATCGCGCTCCGTATAGAGATGGTGGTCGCGAAATTGCGCATGACCTGCGATGGAAAATCCCCAGCTCTTGAGATCGCCTAAGAACGCCGCTGGATTGCCGATGCCGCAAAATGCGAAGAACTTTTTTCCCTCGGGCCTAAACTTCTCCACTGAAGCTCCTCTCGTCCCGCGCACTTCGAGGCTAACTAATTCTGTCTGGGCATAAAATATCGGCGCATGGCTGTGCCGACGAATCACGGCCTCAACCGCCGGCGCGTGCCCGCTGCGCGTGATTACAATTATGTCCGCACGCCGCAGCGCAGAGATCGGCTCTCGCAAACGGCCCGACGGAATCACATGTCCATCGCCAAACGGATTCGTGGCGTCGATCATCACGATATCTACATCGCGCGCCAATTGGAGATGCTGAAATCCATCGTCAAGGACAAAGCACTGCACGCCGCGCGCTTCCAGCTCTCTTCCTTTCTCATAACGATTCGGGCTTGCTCCGATTTCAACGTCGTCACCGAGCCTCTCATGAAGCAGCGCAGCCTCATCGTTCCAGCCTTCGGGGACACGCCAACTATCTTCCGTCTCTGGTCTTCGCGGCAAAGGTTTGTAGCCTCGGCACAAAACCGCAGTCTTCACGTCGCCAGCAGAAAATCTTTTCGCCAGCCATACCACCATCGGCGTCTTTCCCGTACCGCCAACTGTCAGATTCCCCACGCTGACGACTGTGCTGCTGAGCCGCTGCTGACGAAATAGGCCACTGCGATAGCTCCACTCTCGCATGCGGCCGCCGGCCCCATACACAACAGAAAATGGCCAGAGCAACGCTTGACCCGGCGTCACGCGCCGCCTCTTTGCACTTCAAGAATGGCAGCAATCCGTTCCAGTGACCGCGCTGTCGCTCCGCGGTTGGACTCCACCAGTGCCCGCGCCTTGCGTCCCATTTCATCGCGCCGCTCCGGATTTTGAATTAGTTCGACCCACGCACGTCCCAGCTTCTCGCCGCTTGCGACTTGCCTGCCTGCACCTGCACTCGCAAACTGCGCCGCCATTTCGCGAAAATTCTCCATCGATGGCCCAAACAAAGGAGGTTTCCCGAACCACGCCGGCTCAAGAATGTTGTGCCCACCGGAACGCACAAGCGACCCGCCGATGAAAACCGCGTCTGCGAGCGCATATAACCCCGCCAATTCACCGATGGAATCGAGGACGAGCACATCCGCATTCTCGTCGAGCTGCACATTCGTATCGATTGAGCTGCGGCGAATCGCCTTCCAGCCGCGCTCTTCGACTGCGCGTAGAGCTGCATCAAAACGCTCTGGCTTTCGCGGGGCCAAGACGAGCAACGCATGCCGCCACTGGCGCTGAACGTAATCGTACGCGGCCAGCACTGCCTCTTCCTCGCCGGCGACGACGCTGCCTGCGATCAATATCGGCCAGCGCTCCTGCTGGCGACACTGCTGCGCCAGCCAGTTGCCAAACACGCCCGCCGGTGGCGGCTCATGGTCGTATTTGAGATTTCCCGTGATTTCGACCCTTTGCTCCGGCGCACCCATCGCGCGCAGCCGCTGTGCATCCTCCGCGCTTTGCGCGAGAAATAAGTCAGCGTCATGCAGAACGCGCCGAAAAAATCCCCCAAGGAAAGGCTCGAATCTCTGAAACCGCCGAAACGATTTCTCCGAAATTCGGCTGTTTACGAAAACAACGGGAATTTCTTCGCGGTCCGCTTCGCGCATGAAATTTGGCCAAATCTCGGTCTCAAGGATCACAATCAGCGCGGGCTGGATTTTCTGCATCGCGCGCCGTACGGGGCCAGTCCAGTCGAAGGGAAAATAGAAAATGCCGTCTGCAACGGCGAGCCGTTCTCGCGCGACGCGCTGACCCGTAGCTGTCGTCGTCGAAACGAAAATCGCCCGCTCGGGGAATCGCTTTTTCAAGCAATCCACAAGCGGCTTGGCCGCCAGAACCTCGCCCACTGAGACTGCATGGATCCAAATCGCCGTCCGCGGTGGAACTCCCCGAGCAAATCCCTGCGGCAACCTGCCCATCCGTTGCCAGAAGCTTCCCAGATATTTCTCTCGCCGCAGCCCTTGCACCAGAAAATACGGCGCGAGCAGCACCATGCCAATCGCAGTCAACACGCTGTACAAAAAATACATAGAGGGGAGCCAGGCACCTTTCGAAAAAAGGGCGCTGCACGCAAGATTCGTATTATAGTGGCAAGCGACGCACGAACCCACAACGTTTCCATCCGTGCGTGCATCTATTGGCGAGAAATGCGAAATCTACTCCTCGCTGCGACAGTCTCTTTTCTCGCGCTCGTTCCTCAGACGCAGCAGCCGGATATCTCTAAAATTGCCGCCAAGGATTCACACCAGAATTTCGTGGTGGCGGCAGACCCCTGCACGGACGCAGCCCGCATCAAAGAAGTCTTCGATAAGATTGATCCTTCCAAGGCAGGCCTCCTTTCCGTTGACGTCTATTTTCAAAACAACACGGAATATCCCGTGCACGTCGACCTCACGACGATTCGCCTGGACGTCGATGGGCCTCACGATCAGCGTTTCCACTTGCAGAGCCTGAGCCTCAAAGAAGCGGCGACGGAAATTGCCCATCCGAATGGCCCGTCCGGAGCGCGGCCGAGCCGCCTGCCTCCTATAATCTCCGGCGGCGACCGCAAAGAAAACGATGCAGAAAAGGTGCTGCAGCCTCTGATGATTCAATCTGACGTCATTCCTCCCGGCAAAACGATCCACGGCTTCGTTTTTTTCGACATGAATCATCAATTCGACCTCGTGCCCTACTCGAGTGTTTATGTCCCGGACGTGCAATCCATCGCTTCAAGCGACCCAATGATTTATTTCGAGGTTCCCCTCGGGGTGCATCACCCCGATTGACGAGAAACCCACACACCGCCTCGTTTGCCGAAATCGCGCGCCTCAGATAGAATCAACCTTCGATTTTCTTTCGCATAGAAATTCAAATCCATCATGGCGCTCCTCGACGAACTGAATCCTCAGCAACGCGAAGCTGTCCTGGCCACCGAGGGCCCTGTGCTTGTGCTGGCAGGCGCCGGAACAGGCAAGACGCGCGTGATCACCTACCGCGTCGCGCATCTGATCGAACAAGGCGTTCCCGGCAAGAACATCCTCGCCGTGACGTTCACGAACAAGGCGGCCGACCAGATGCGCCAGAGAATCGGCAATCTCGTCCGCGCGAGCGGTCGCGGCGCCACCGACATATGGATCTCCACCTTTCATTCCTTCTGTGCTCGCTTGCTGCGCCGCGAAGCGCCACGCGCCGGGCTGCCTCGCGATTTCGCCATTTATGATGACGATGACCAGGCTCGCGCGGTCAAGCTCGCCGTCCAAAATCTCCGTCTTGGCGAAAAAGAGTTCACTCCCCGCGCCGTCCGCGACCGTATCAGCCATGCGAAGAATCACAACGTCACGCCGGAAGAAATGGAAGCTGAGGCGTTCGATCCCTGGAATAAGAACGTCGCTGCGATTTTCCGCGAATACGAAGAAATTCTTCGCAAGGCGAGTGCGCTCGATTTCGATGATCTTCTCTTGCGTGGCGTTCGCCTGTTGCGCGAACATCCTGACGCGCGCCGCTATTGGTCCGAGCAGTTGCGCTTCATTCAGGTCGACGAATTTCAGGATACCAACGCGTCCCAGGAAGAGCTGGTTCGCTTACTCGCTGGAAAAGAGCGCAATGTCTGCGTTGTCGGCGACGAAGATCAGTCCATCTATAGCTGGCGCGGCGCGGTGAGCGGCAATTTCCAGCGCTTCCTCGAGGATTTCCCCGGCGCGCGCACGATTCGCCTGGAAGAAAACTATCGGTCCACACAGGTCATTCTGGATGCGGCTGGCGGCGTCGTCGGCCACAATCAAAAACGCCTTGGCAAGAATCTCAAGGCTATGCTCGGCGCGGGCGAACTGCTGAAATTTTACGAAGCCCGCGATGCTTCGGATGAAGCAGAGTATGTGTGCGGAGAAATCACGCGCACTCTGCGTGACGATTCCCACGCGACGCTCGCCGTTCTCTATCGCACAGCGGCACAATCGCGTTCGTTTGAAGAAACACTACGCCGTCTGGGAGTTCGCTATCGAGTTGTTGGCGGCTTCAGTTTCTATCAGCGCGCTGAAATCAAAGATGCACTGGCGTACATTCGCCTGGCGCTCCACGCAGATGACAACATCGCGCTTCTTCGCGTGCTCAATGTGCCCCCGCGCGGCATTGGCAGGGTCACCGTGGATGCTCTTCAGGAGACGGCGCGCGAATTCAACGAGTCGCTCTGGCAGGCAATTGCGCGTCTGGCCGCGTCGGGCAAAGGTCGCGGCGGCAGCGCGGCGCTGGGCGCATTCCGCGAAATGATTCTCAAGCTCGCCAAAGATGCTCAGGAACATCCCGTAGGCGAACTAATCGAAGTCGTCCTCAGCGCAACTGGTTACCTGGATTGGGTCGAGCAACAGGACAGGCTCGATCATTCGTCGCGGACGGAAAACCTTCGAGAACTTTCCAACGCCCTTGCTGACGCTATCGAAGCAGGCCAAACACTCGAGGATGTTCTCGATCGCGCCGCGCTCGTATCCGACGCTGACGAATTCGACGAAAGTGTGCCCGTCTCGTTGATCACGCTTCACAGCGCCAAGGGCCTCGAATTCGATCACGTCTTTCTGGCTGGCCTTGAGGAGGGACTCTTGCCCCATGGCCGTTCGCTCGGCAGTGACGAAAGCATCGAAGAGGAGCGGCGCCTCTGCTATGTCGGCATGACTCGCGCCAAGCGTACGCTGACGCTCTCGCGCGCCATTTATCGCCGCACCTGGGGCGATTCCGGCCTTTCTGCATCCACACCTTCGCGCTTTCTTGCTGAAATTCCCGCCGATTTGGTCGAAGCTGCAAGCGGCTCGCTCGCAGAACCTGGCGAGTCGCGTCGCTATGAGCCCGACCCTGAATTTTACGAATCCGAATTTCGCCGCGTGAATCGGGCCGCATTGCGCAGCATCGATACGAAGAAAACGAAAAAAACTTCAAATCCGCTCATCGGGACGCGCGTGCGCCATCCGACTTACGGTGTCGGAACAATCCTCAACGTCGAAGACGACGGCAACGATCGCCGCCTCGTCGTCAGCTTTGCCGATTACGGCACAAAGAAACTCATCGAACGCTATGCACACCTCGAGGCCGTATAGGTGTCTCGGCGAAAACCTGACGGCCGCGGCGGTTGCGCGATGAACCCGCTCAAGGTACAGTGCTGCCCTTAGCTTTGGGACGGTGGCCCTAATGACTCGATGAATCAGCAGCTTTTTCGTACAAAGAGCATCGACCAGCTGATCTCCGACTCGGAGGAGCCCGGTAAGCGCCTCAAAAAAACGTTGGGCTGGCTTAGCCTGACTGCTCTCGGCATCGGCGCGATTATTGGCAGCGGCATTTTCATCACCACGGGTACCGCCGCCGCGGGCGAAGTCGACCGGTTCCCTTCCCTGCTTCAAGCCCCCCTTCTAAGCGTCATCCTCCATGGCAGTCATGCGATTGTCACCGGTCGCCCAGGCGCCGGTCCCGGCATCGCGGTTTCCTTTTTTGCCGTCGCGTTGGTTTGTGGACTCGCCGGCCTCTGTTACGCCGAGCTCGCCTCCATGATCCCCATCGCCGGCAGCGCCTATACTTACACCTATGCGACGCTTGGGGAACTCATTGCCTGGATCATTGGCTGGGATCTGATTCTCGAATATGCCGTCTCCAACATGGCTGTCGCTGTTGGCTTCTCCGCATATGTGAATAATCTCCTCGATACATTTCACATTCACATTCCCGATTCGCTCGGCACTCCCGCCTACAACCCCGCTGTGGGCTGGTCTCTGCACTTCAACATCTTGAGCTTCGTAATCGTTATGGTTCTCACTGTGTTGCTCGTGCGCGGCATTCGTGAATCCGCCGGCGCCAACAACATCATGGTCTTGATCAAACTCCTCGCTATCGTCATCTTCTGCGTGGTTGCCAGCAAATATATTCAGCCCGCGAATTTGAAACCTTTTTTCCCGAACGGTTTTCAAGGTGTGCTCACTGGCGGCGCTATCGTTTTCTTCAGTTACATTGGCTTTGACGCGGTTTCCACGGCAGCCGAGGAGTGCAAAAATCCGAAGCGTGACATGCCCATCGGCATACTCGCTTCTCTTTTTGTCTGCGCGCTTTTCTATGTCGCCCTCGCCGTCGTACTCACTGGCATTCAAAAATGGAATACTCTCAACAACGCTGCTCCCGTCGCCCAGGCCCTGGAAGCCATCGGCCTCAAGATGACCGACCGCTGGGTCACCGCAGGCGCCCTGATGGGCATGATTTCTTCAATCCTGGTTTATCAGCTGGGACAAGCGCGCATATGGTTTGCAATGTCGCGCGATGGCCTATTGCCCGCCACTTTCTCGCGGGTTCACAAGGCATTTCGTACGCCGGATTTCGCCACGTGGGTTGCCGGACTCTTTGTCGCCATTCCAGCAGGAATTTTCAATATCGGCACACTTGTCGATCTTTCTAACATCGGCACGCTCTTTGCTTTCATTCTCGTTTCCATCGCCGTCTTGATTCTCCGCAAGCGTCAACCCGACCGTCCGCGCGGCTTTCGAGTTCCCTTTTCGCCATGGATTCCTATCGCCTCTGTGTTGTTTTGTTTTGTCCTCATGGCTAGCTTGACCATCGAAAACTGGCTCCGTTTCTTTGTCTGGCTGATTGTCGGGCTGCTCTTTTATTTTGATTTTGGCGTGCGCCACAGCACAGCTGGACGCCAGGCCGATTCCTCCGGCCAGCGTGGGCTGACGATTCTTTCGGACAAGGCTTTGATGGCGCTGAGCAGCGCCTTGTTCTTGCTTGCGATCCTTGGCGGGGGTTTGGTCGTCGAGGGCATCGTGCAAACCGGCGTATTCGAAAGAATCGGGCTCGTGATCCTCGCCCTTGTCGCGATTGTATTTTTGTATCGAGGCTACAATCATTATCGCGAGGACACGCTTGTATCGAAAACGGTATGACGCCGAAGAGAAAACACAAATCTACGCTCGGTCGTACTCATTGCAGGCGCCAAAGCCGGCAACACAGCGCAAGATTACGTGCATATGCACGCCCGGGCGTGGCCACATTGATCGTGGCGAGCATCCTTCTCGCCCCTTCGGCATTCGGCTGGGGTGACAACGCCGATCGCCTCATCGTGAATAGTGCGGTCGCGACGCTGCCTGATGAGATTCGCCCTTTTTTCGAAGCCAATCGGCAATTCTTTGTCCTTCATGTTACCGATCCGAATGACGCAGCCAAGCAGAGTCCCACGGAGTTTCATAACCAATTCATTCGTCTCGACCACTACGGCCAATATCCCTTTGCGAACCTGCCTCGCGAATACAAAACCGCGTCTCGGAAGTTCAGCAGGCGTTCGCTCGATGCCAACGGGCTCCTGCCTTGGCAGATCGGCCTCTATAGCGCCAAGCTGACTGACGATTTTCGTACCGCCAACTGGGCTTCCGCGAAGCTCGACGCGGCTCTGCTGGCCAGCTACGTTGCTGACGCTCACGACCCTTTCAACACGACGGTAAATAATGATGGCCATCTCTCTGGCCAGATCGGCGTGAATGATCGCTTCGGAAAAGGGCTTGTCAATCGTTATTCCCTCTTCTTTTATCTCCATCCGAATCCCGCTGCCTTCATTTCCGATCCGACCGACCACGCCTTTGAAATGTGCCTCACGGCCCACTCCTGGCTCGAAAATGTTCTCCTTGCCGATCGCCGTTCTTACGAAGGCCTCAGCGATTACAATGATGCATACTATGATCGTTTCTATAGCGAGGCGGGCGCGGTGCTCGTTCGCCAGGTTTCCGACGCGGCTACCGACGTCGGCTCCTATTGGCTGACCGCGTGGGAAAACGCGGGCCGCCCGTCACTGCCCGCGCAGTGATTCCTTAGCGAAATGCCCCCTTCATCGCCTAATGAAAAATCTGCAAAGCTGCGCCGTCTTCCGAAAGCGGAGCTTCATCTGCACCTGGAAGGCTGCCTTTCGCCGGAGCTCGTCGTAAAGCTCGCGCAAAGTCACGGCGAAAAACTTGACGCGCAAGAAGTGGTGGAACGGTATAACACCAAGTCTTTTCCGGAGTTCCTGGATCTCTTCAAATGGGCCACGACTTATCTCCGCGCGCCGCGCGATTATGCCTATCTCGCAAAAGCCGTCGCACATAATCTGAGCGCTCAAAATTGCCTCTATGCGGAAATAACTTTGTCTGTCGGCGTGATGTTGCTGCGAAATCAG
>JASHRL010000256.1 GCA_030037355.1 Candidatus Acidiferrales bacterium
GCCGCGGGCCAGAAGGAATTGCGCAACGCTCAGGAAAGTTTCGAACAGGTCGTAAAAGGCGTACGCGCCGTGTTGCGCTACGCGCAGGAGTAAGCTATGTCCATTCTTCGCCGCATCACGAATCTTTTTCACCGTTCAAAACTCGACGAAGAGATCGAAGCCGAACTCCGCTCGCACATCGAAATGCGCACGGCGGACAACATTGCCGCCGGAATGTCGCCCAAAGAGGCGCGGCGCGATGCGCATCTGCGCTTCGGCAATCGCGGCGCCATGAAGGAGCGCGTCATCGCCGCCGACGCGCACATGTTCCTCGACACGCTCTGGCGCGACGCGCTTTACGCCCTGCGCATGCTGCGCAAATCCCCCGGTTTCACCGCCGTCGCCGTCCTCACTCTCGCCCTCGGCATCGGCGCCAACACCGCCATCTTCAGCCTCATCAATGGCATCCTGATGCGCGCTCTGCCCGTGCGTGACGCGCAGAATCTAGTTGTCCTGAGATGGAGCGCCATCCATTCGCCGGAGATTCATCATTGGAGCGAGAATCGCGACTGTTACGTAACGACGCGCTTAAGAGAAGCAGAGTCATCCAGTTGCTCTTTCTCCGAGCCGTTCTTCCATGACGTTGCTTCGCACGTCGACGCCTTCTCTGATGTTGCTGCATTTTCCGGTGGCGGCGAGCTGGATCTGAGCGGCATTGGGCCCGTGCGCGTTCTGGATGCGGAAGCTGTCTCTGGCAAGTTTTTCCCGATGCTGGGCGTGACGCCGGCAGCAGGTCGCTTGATCCTGCCGAGCGATAACGCAGCATCCGCGCCGCCCGTTCTGGTTCTGAATTACGGCTACTGGGAAAGCGAATTCGGAGGCTCAGTATCGGTCATCGGAAAAACCGTTCGCTTGAACAACGAGCCGTTCACCATCATCGGCGTTGCGAATTCGCAATTCGACAGTCTCAGCCCCGGCGAGGTACGCGATATATGGATTCCGCTCTCCGTTTTGCCGCGATTGAGCTCTGGCACTTCGACAGAGACGCGAGAGACGGATGTCTACGCGTGGTGGCTCGTGATTATCGGCCGGCTCAAGCCGGGAGTTTCGCGGTTGCAAGCGCAGGCTGCCGTGAGCCTCCTTTTCCACAATGAAATGCTGCACGGCGCGAAGCCGCTCTCGAAACCGCCGGACGATCCGCGCGTCGCGGCACTTCCCGCGCAATCGGCACTGACGGGCTCGAAGACGCGCTACTCGACAGAACTGTACGTCCTCATGGCCGCAGTCGGAATCGTATTGTTGATTGCCTGCGCCAACGTGGCCGGGCTGTTGCTTTCGCGTGCGGCCGTACGGCAAAAGGAAATTGCGGTGCGTTTGGCTTTAGGCGCAGGCCCCCGAAGAATCGTGCGGCAATTGCTTACAGAAAGCGTACTCCTGGCCGTGGTTGGCGGCGCGGTCGGAATTTTATTCGCCCTTTGGGGGACGCAAGCCATCGTTTCCCTGATGGCCGGCGGCTCGGTGCGCGCATTCGGCTTCTCGCCGGGAATTGACGGACGCGTCCTAGCCTTCACTCTTCTTGCTTCGGCGCTCACCGGAATTGTCTTCGGGCTGGCGCCGGCCGTTCGCGGCACGCGCGTGGACCTCACGCCGGCTCTCAAAGAATCCTCTGGCGGCTCGCCAGAGCGGGGCCGCACAGGCAAGTGGCTCAGCCTCGGAGACAGCTTGGTCATCGCTCAGGTCGCTCTCGCCATCGTCGTACTCGTCGGGGCCGGACTCTTGGTGCGCACGCTGCAAAATCTGAAAAACATCGACCCCGGATTCGACACGCGCAACCTGCTCACCTTCGGCGTAAACCCGACTCTCGTCGGATACAATACGCCGCAAGCCAACGCGTTTTATAGCGATCTGCAGCAGCGGGTCGCAGCACTTCCCGGTGTGGAGTCCGTCAGCTATGCCAGTAACGCCCTGCTCGCCGGCAACTTGTCCGGAACGAGTGTTCATCTTCGCGGCACACCTGAGGATCAGAGGGCTGAGACGGATAATCTTGAGATAGGCCCGAGTTACTTTTCGACAATGCGCATGCGCCTGCTCGCGGGACGAAGCTTCACCTCCGCCGATTTTGCTCAAACGGAAGCTGCAGCGGAGAAGCAGGCGGCGGAATTTGCAGCCGCACAAGCCAAGGAAGCCAGCGCCATAGCTCAGCCGGCCAGCGCCGGAAAGACCGCCGCAAAATCCGCACCTTCTCCAGAAGAGGAGCCAGTGCCGGCAATTGTGAATAAAGCATTCGTTACTAAATATCTGGCCGGCAAAAACCCGCTCGGCCAGCGCCTCGATGAGGGCCCCGGCTACATCATTGCGGGCGTCGTGAGCGATGCGAAGTATTCCAATCTGCGCAGCCCCATCGCGCCGACAATGTACATGCCTTTGGATGGCAGCCACGCCACTTTCGAGGTGCGTACACGTGTGAATCCAGCGTCCTTGGCCGGAACCATCCGCCGTATCGTCAGTCAGATAGACAGTAACTTGACGATCTTCGATGTCGATACAGAGACGCAACTGATTGGTCGGTTGCTCGTTCGGGAGCGTATGATCTCGCAACTCTCCGGTTTTTTTGGACTCCTCGCCCTGGCTCTCGCGTGTGTGGGTCTCTATGGGCTGCTCTCCTTTGAAGTGACGCGGCGGACACGCGAAATTGGCATCCGCATGGCGCTCGGCGCCCGAGGCGGTGACGTTTTGCGCATGGTGGTGCGGCAGGGCGTCGTACTGACATTCATTGGAGCGGCGGTTGGAATCGGCGCTGCCATCGCCGTGACGCGCTATCTGAATTCGTTTTTGTATGGCGTGCACGCCAGCGATCCCACAACGATTATCTCGGTAGCAACACTACTCGTGCTCGTCGCTCTCGCCGCCTGCTACATCCCCGCCCGCCGCGCCATGAAAGTCGACCCTATGGTCGCGCTGAGGTACGAGTAATGAGCTGTCGCATGCACGTTCGCAACGGTACACATCAAGATCATTCTTCCTATTCGCGCCGCCGCTCTGCTGCGATAGCAGCACAAGAAAACCGGTCGGCGCGATGTACTCCCTCCAGCATGTGTCGTGCTAAGAAGGTCGATCTAATAATCGCCCTGAGGCACGAGTGAGCTATGTCCATTCTTCGCCGCATCACGAATTTATTTCACCGTTCCAAGCTGGACGAGGACATCGACGCCGAACTCCGCTCGCACATCGAAATGCGCACGGCGGACAGTATCGCCGCTGGGGTATCGCCTGAAGAGGTACGCTGCTCAAGGAATCGTCGAATTGCGGTTGACATCTCCGAAATGTTTCTGTAATATCTCCGTTTGTCTGTACACCTTCCTGCTGGACAGGAAGTCCTCGCTTCACCGGATCCGCTCTTTGGGGCGCTTCTCTTAGCGAGTTACCCGCTTCAGGCGGGGATGCTCTTTGACAATCGGACGAAACATGCCAGAACCCGTTTGGTTCATTTGAGAACCGAGCGATTCAACAGTTCGCTTCCGGTTTTTTTCGGTGAATGAAAATTCTCCGCAACGAAACCGAGGAGCACCAGATTCAAACGAGAGTTTGATCCTGGCTCAGAGCGAACGCTGGCGGCGTGCTTAACACATGCAAGTCGAATGCGCAGTCTTCTGTAGCAATACAGGAGGCCGGCGCATGGCGAACGGGTGCGTAACACGTGGGCAACCTTCCCTTCGGTGGGGGATACCCCCGCGAAAGCGGGACTAATACCGCATAACACTTCCTTGGTTTCGACCGGGGAATTCAAAGCAGCAATGCGCCGGAAGAGGGGCCCGCGGCCGATTAGCTAGTTGGTGAGGTAACGGCTCACCAAGGCTATGATCGGTAGCCGGTCTGAGAGGATGATCGGCCACACTGGAACTGAGACACGGTCCAGACTCCTACGGGAGGCAGCAGTGGGGAATATTGCGCAATGGGCGAAAGCCTGACGCAGCGACGCCGCGTGGGGGATGAAGCTTTTCGGAGTGTAAACCCCTTTCGACCCGGACGAAAGCCCGCAAGGGTTTGACGGTACGGGTATAAGAAGCCCCGGCTAACTACGTGCCAGCAGCCGCGGTAAAACGTAGGGGGCCAGCGTTGCTCGGAATTACTGGGCGTAAAGGGTCTGTAGGCGGTGCGGCAAGTCGGAAGTGAAATCGCAGGGCTTAACTCTGCGGCTGCTCCCGAAACTGCCGTGCTCGAGTGCGAGATAGGCGAGTGGAATTGCAGGTGTAGCGG
>JASHRL010000026.1 GCA_030037355.1 Candidatus Acidiferrales bacterium
TGCATTATCCGCAGGGATTGGCCGCGCCAAGACTGCTGATTGTGGGCGCGGGAAAGCCCGACAAATTTTCGCCCGTGGAACTGCGAAAAATCGCTGGCGCTGCGCTGCGATATCTTCGTTCGCGTGGCGCAAAGACCATCGCTTTTCTCGCTGGCGAAAAAGAGCGCACGCCTGCCGCGGCGCAGGCCATTGTCGAAGGATTGCTCCACGCGGAATATGACTCGGACAAATATCAGACAGACAAGAAGAGCAATCGAGTGATCGAAAAAGTTGCCTTGCTCGGGTTTGCATCGGGAACTCAAAGCGATGTAGAAGCGGCGATCGAGCGCGGCAAAATCATCAGTGAGTCTGAAAATTTTGCGCGCGACCTCATCAATGAACCTTCGAATCGCCTGACTCCGCGAATGCTCGCTGACCGCGCTGAAGCCATGGCGAAAGAAGCGGGCCTCGAAGTCGAAATTCTCGACGAGAACCGAATGGCGGAACTGAAAATGGGCGCGCTGCTCGGCGTCGCTCAAGGAAGCGCAGAGCCGCCGCGAATGATTATCGTGCGGTACCGGCCGGCGCAAAAAAAATCCGGCGCGCCGGTTCTCGCACTCGTGGGTAAAGGAGTGACCTTCGATACCGGTGGAATTTCCATCAAGCCCGCCGCCAACATGGAGGAAATGAAGACGGACATGAGCGGCGGAGCTACCATGCTCGCCGTGCTGCGCGCCCTCGCGAAATTGAAGCCTTCCATTGAGGTGATGGCCGTGGTCCCCGCGGTGGAGAACATGCCCGGCGGCCGCGCGCAAAAGCCGGGCGATGTGCAAATCGCCATGTCCGGAAAATCGATCGAGATCATCAACACAGATGCAGAAGGCCGCCTGATTTTGGCCGACGCGATTTGTTACGCAAAGAAGCTCGGTGCCACGCATCTCATCGACGCCGCGACTCTCACCGGAGCCATCGTCGTCGCGCTTGCCAATGTGAACGTCGGCGCGTTTGGCACACCGCGCGAATTTCTCGACCGCGTCCTCGAAAGCGCGCGCGCCGCCGGCGAAAAAATGTGGCCCATGCCCATCGACGATGAGTACGAAGAAATGATCAAAAGCAAAATCGCGGACATTCGCAACACCGGCAGCGGCAAAGGCGGAGGTGCAATCACAGCGGCATGGTTCCTGAAGGAGTTTGCGGAGGACACGCCGTGGGTCCATCTCGACATCGCCGGAACCGCCTGGCGCGACGACGCGAAGCCTTGGTCCGCCTCCGGTCCTACTGGCATCGCCGTGCGCACACTGATTGATTTTGCGATGAAGATGTAAATCGTCGAAGAGCGCACAGGGAAAGACCTACATTTTCTCCGGGGCGGTGACGCCGAGGAGCGCGAGCGCGGCGACGAGCTGATCTTTGACGAGCTGCGCTACGCGAAGCAGAAAAACTCTTTTCTCCGCGTCCTTTTCCGACAAGATGTGATGCTTGTGGTAGAAAACGTTGAAGCCTTGCGCGAGCTCGAAGGCATATTTCGCCACGAACGCAGGCTCCTGCGCGGCGATGGCGGCTTCGACGCGCGCGCCCAATGATCCCGCGAGAAGAACGATTTCCCAAATATCGTCGTTGGGCGATTGCAGGAAGGGCGTAACGTCGATTTTTCCGGCTTCGAGGCGCGCAGCTTGTGCGAGGTCTTCTGTGTCGAACTCTGGATTTTTTTCCGCACCCTTGCGAAGAATTCCATTCACGCGAACGACGGCGTACTGAACATAGGGGCCGGTCTCGCCTTCGAAGCTGAGCGCGTCCTTGAAATCGAAAGCGATGATGGCCGTGCGCGTGTATTTCAGCAGGAAATAACGCAACGCGCCGATGGCGATGGCGCCGGCTGTGGCGTTGCGTTCAGCTTCAGAAAAATCGCGGTGGCGGGCGTCGACTTCAGCGAGCGCGTGTTTTTTCATCTCATCGAGCAAGTCATCGGCCTTTACGCCTTGCCCGCGGCGGCCACTCATTTCGATATACGGGCGCTTGGCGTCTTCTTCGGTGATGGTGTAACCGAGCTCG
The DNA here is from genome assembly GCA_030037355.1 of Candidatus Acidiferrales bacterium. Taxonomy (GTDB): domain Bacteria; phylum Acidobacteriota; class Terriglobia; order Acidiferrales; family UBA7541; genus DAHUXN01. Next base: position 2,032 of record JASHRL010000026.1, read on the forward strand.
GCAGCGCAACGCGGCGTGAAGCCGACGACGTCGTAAGCAATGTGCACGAGATGGTCCGCCTGCTCCGCGAAGCCGAGCGCGCGCAAACCCTCGCGGACGACTTGCTGCGGATATTTCTGGCGGGAGTCAATCACGTTGTAAACTTCGTGACCTTTGCCGAAGGAAGGCGCGCCTTTTTCGGCATCCGCCATCGTTGTGACCCAGGCGACGTGGCCATCGGGATGCTTGTGGAAGCGCGCGTAGTGGAAGTCGCGATCGAGCAGGCCGAATTTCCAGAGGTGATAAGCGATGTCCTTGCCGACGTAAGTGACGGTGCCATTCGAGCGCACAATAATTTTTGCTTCGGCCACGCCTTCTTCTGCTGCTTCGCTTTCGCTCTCCGCTGCGTCACCAAGCGGCATGATCCAGCAGCCAGCCTGCTTGCCGCTTGTGGCGAGACGAATCGCGCCGCGATCCTTCAACATCTGAAACGCGGCGTCCCAGAATTTCATGCCCAGAACTTCGCTTTCGCGCGAGAGCAGGTCGTAATCGATTCCGAGACGATCCATGGTGGCCAGATGCGCGCGCAAGATCGTCGTGGAGATAAAGTCGGCCATCTCCGCGACGGGGCCATGGCCCTCTTCGATTTCCTTCATCACCTGGCCGCGCAGAGTGAGGCGCGTTTTGTCTTCCTCAAGGAACTGCGTCACACGGGCGTATAAATCCCAGCAGTAATAATCGAAGCGCGATTGAGCGGCGAGAGCGCGAACTTCGCCGAGAGATTTTTTTTCAAGATGAATGAATCCGAGAACAACGTCGGCGACCTGCACGCCGGTGTTGTCGATGTAATTTTGCACCTCGACGCGATGGCCCGCGTGGCGCAGGAGGCGCACAAACGTGTCGCCGATGGCGGCATTGCGAAGATGGCCGATGTGCGCGGCTTTATTGGGATTGATGGCGGTGTGCTCGACGATGGCTTTCGGCGCGTCCGCGTCGGCTTCTACGTTTTCATGGCCCGCGAGCCGGCAGGCGGCGCCGAAAAATGCGGCGCGGTCGAGAAACGCGTTCACGTAGCCGCCCCCGGCGACGGCGCATCGCGTAACGCCTCGGATTCCACCGACGCCAGCGAGCGTATTCATCGCGTCGGCGATTTCCTGCGCGATCTGGCGGGGAGGGCGCTTGAGGCGCTTGGCCAATTCGAAACAGACAGGAGAGGCGATTTCGCCCATTTCGAGGCGCGGGGGGCGCTCGGTGACGACGTTCACGTCGACGGCGTAGGTCGCGCGGATGAACCGCGTAAGAGCCTCGCGGAAGGTTTTTTCAATCAGCAGGTACACGGAGTCTCTTTCTGACGGGAGAAGAGCAGTCGATTATAGAAAGCCGGCGGGAACGCGTCAAAGGTCGGGGGCTGACGGCGGAAGGCCGGAAGGAGCGAAAACAGCAGTCGAAAAAACCGTGCAAAAATTGTCGATTAGAAATTTGCCAAGCCTTTGTTTTGTGTGAGTTACGGGCAATTCTAATTTCAGATGTGTGGCGATTAGAAATGACGACGCCACCCACCCTTCGCAACGGCGGCGCAGGATGGGCCAAGCACGGGCGGGGCTGAAGCCCGCCCCTACGTTTCTGGAGGCTGGAGGAAGAGTGCGGCAAGTTCTGGCTCCGCCGAGTCGAAGAACTAGGTTTGAGATATGAGGAAGAACCCGCCCTTCGCAGAAAGCACTTCCTTCCTTCGTAAGGGCAAGCAGGATGAGGTGCCCGGCAGGTTTGGGATCGCCGAGCGCTTTCGATCACTGCGCTTTTCGTCTTCGAGCTTTTTGACGCGCTCACCTTCATTCTCGTCCTGGGCGCTCTGTACGCGCCGCAAGGCAAGCTAGCATGAAAAGGGAGAAAGTTGGAAGGGCTAGTGGTTGTGGAGTTTGCTGGTCGTAAAGTGAACGCAGTGGCGCTGCTGGGACATCCATATTTTTGACACGTCGGCGACAGGGGCGCGCAGAGATGCGAAGGCAGAGCCTTCGCCCTCTAAACGCGCGCCAGAGGAGATGTCAAGGGAAAGCGCTATGATGCTAGCCTGATTCGCTCGTGATGCGGCGCTTGGCTAGAGTTCATCCCGCAAATACTCCGGCTGCCCACCGTCCTGGCCTCAGGGGTTAAAACCCCTGAAATTTGACCGCTTTTCGGCATGGCTAAAGCCTGCCTGCCCGCCGCGGCGGGCAGGCGGCAGGCAGGCCATGCCCTGACGAAAGTCCATTTATGGGACAGATTCTAGTCATGGTGGAAATGGAAGAGGTTTCCGTCCAGATCTTCTACGGTGAACTGGCGAAGTCCCCAAGGCTTTTTTTGCAGAGGATCTACGATGTTCGCACCTGACGACTGCAGTTCTTGGTACGTCGCATCGATATCTTCGGCGAACACCCAGTGAATGGCTGGTTCAAACGGCGGCGTCCTCTTCCGAAAGAATATTGCCACACGTCCGCGCGACACGGCCCCAATTTCTTTGCCCGGATAAAGCCACGCGATCTCGAAACCAAGCGCATCTCTATAGTGCTGCTGCGCGCGTTCAACATCAATGACCGGCAACTCCGGCACTGGCTGGCCAATCGAGGTCATCTGCTTTTTTTCTGCGGCCATCGAGAGTCTCCTTGGCCTCCTTTATGCAACGAGACTGCGCACACGTCAAATCAGGACACGGCTTGAAAATGAGGCGGTTGAAATATGGGAGAGGCGAAGCACCCGGAAGGATTGAATCGGCTCGAAACTCTACTTTTTTCGCTGCTGAGCGCGAGCCGTAGAGGGCGGAACAAGGCCCTTCAGTCGCATGTAGACGACGATGTTGCCGTAATGCTCGTTATTGTGTGCGATGTTGAACATCAGCACTGCGCCTCGCACAGTATTGCTCGACGCCGAGCCCGGGCCGTAGCTGACCTTTACCGGTCGAAGGAAGTTTGTGTCCGTTGTCGCTGCGTACACGGCGTCGCAGTAAGCCAGCGAATCGTGCAAGTCTTTAACAAGCGTTGCCTTGTCCGTAATCTGCTCGTAGTTGGTAGTCGCTGGTGACTTCTTGCCCGCAGCTTGCGAACAGAAGAAGAAGTTCGCCTCGGTGAGGTGACCGATAAGCTGGCCGAATGTCCGCACCTGCGGCGTGGGCCGAAATGCGTAGTCCTCGGCGGGCATCTCTTCTGCCGCGTCCGCTAGGTTTCGGCGAATTGTCGCGTTCATGGTCTTGGCAACGTGCGCGAGCGAGGGCGACAGCGTGTCGTAGCCAGCGTCCGTCGTTTGAGCGAATGCTGGCGGCAAAGTCACGCATACAAACATGAGCGCCCAAAATGACCCAATAAATAGACGGCGCATCGCGGTTCTCCCTTCGGGTTGCGGATTTCTTCGTCGGATTCTAACACTTGCTTCGTCGTAGCCGGTAGCGGGCTACCTTGCAGGTGCCAAAGCCTCCCAGATGCAGCCCTCGCAGCGCGTACAGAGGCAAGACCTTAAATCTTGGGGCGTTTGACACCCTTTCCAGCCCAGCTTACTATCGTGTGTTCGAATCTTCTTCGCAGTGCATTCTGTGCATGCACGCTTTGGGCAAATGAAACTCGTATACTTCGACTGCTTTTCGGGAATCAGCGGCGACATGGTGCTGGGAGCGCTGGTTGACGCGGGCGTGGAGTTGGAAGCGCTCGAAGCAGAGCTGCGAAAACTGCGGTTTACCGGCTGGAAGATCTCAGCCGAGCGCGTGAAGCGGAAGGCGATTGCTGCGACGAAGGTGCATGTCGAGGCTGGCGAAAGCCATCATCACCGGCATTTGTCGGATATTTTGAAGATGATTGATGAGGCGGGGCTCGCGCCGCGCGCTGCGGAACGGGCGCGGAATATTTTTCAACGGCTCGGCGAGGCGGAGGCGAAGGTTCACAATATTCCGGTCGAGAAAGTGCATTTTCACGAAGTCGGCGCAGTGGATTCGATCATCGACATCGTTGGCGCGGCGATTGGATTCGATTTGCTCGGGATCGAAGGATTTGCGTGCTCGGCGATGGATGTGGGCGGCGGGCGCGTGCAGACGGAGCACGGCGTGCTGCCGGTACCGGCTCCGGCGACGGCGGAATTGTTGTGCGGCGCGCCGACGTTTTCGAGCGGCGTGCAGAAGGAACTGGTGACGCCGACGGGCGCGGCGATTGCGACGACGCTGGCGACGAGCTACGGAAAAATTCCGGCGATGGAGCTGAAGGCTGTGGGGTACGGGGCGGGTTCGGCGGATTTGGCGGAGCAGGCGAACGTGCTACGGATTTTGGTTGGCGAATCAGCAGAGAAAAGGACGGGAGCTTACGGAGACGCGACGGTTGCGGTGATTGAGGCGAATGTGGACGATATGAACCCGCAGATTTACGGGTACTTTGCGGAGCAGGCGCTGGCGGCGGGGGCGCTGGATGTGTTTTCGAGTCCGGTGCAGATGAAGAAGAACCGTCCGGGGCAGCTCATCACGCTGCTGTGCGAGCCGGCGAATCGCGACCGGCTGATTGACTTGATTTTTCGCGAGACGACGACGATTGGCGTGCGCACGCATGAGGTCTTCCGGCGAACGCTCGAGCGGCAAAGCGTGCCGGTGGCGACGCCGCTCGGGACCGTGCGGATGAAGATCGCGCGGTTGAATGGGACGGTGCTGAACGCGGCGCCGGAGTATGAAGATTGCCAACGGATCGCGGCGGAAAAAGGCTTGCCGCTCAAACAAGTGCTTGCGACGGTGAATTTCCATTTTCAAAAAATCAATGAGATGAAAAACAGCTGATGGCCAAACCGAAATTCTATTTGACCACGCCGATTTACTACGTCAACGCGCGACCGCACCTTGGGCATACGTATACGAGCGTCGTGGCGGACACGATTGCGCGGTACAAACGCATGTGCGGATACGACGTGGTGTGCCTGACGGGCACGGACGAGCACGGGCAGAAAGTCGAGCGCGCGGCGAAGGAAGCAGGCGTGACGCCGCAGGAGTTCGCGGACCGAATTTCGGCTGAGTATCGCGCGCTGTGGCGGGAACTGGATTTGCCGTTTGACCGATTCGTGCGCACGACGGAGCCGCGGCACGAGCGCGCGGTGCAGATGCTGTTCCGCAAGGCGCAGGATCAGGGATACGTCTACAAAGGAGGGTACGAGGGACAATACTGCGTCTTCGACGAAATGTACGTCGATGAGCCGCTGCCGGGGAATTTGTGCCCGGAATGCAAGCGGCCGACGGAGCGGGTGCGCGAGGAGAATTATTTCTTCAAGCTTTCGGCGTTTCAGGAACGGCTGCTGGAACTTTACGAGAAGCAGCCGGATTTCGTGCAGCCGGAATCGCGGCGGAACGAAGTGCTGGCGTTCGTGCGCGGGGGGCTGCGGGATCTTTCGATCAGCCGGACGTCGTTCAAGTGGGGGATCCCATTTGCGGCGGATGAAAAGCACATTTTTTATGTGTGGTATGACGCGCTGACGAGCTACATGACGGGCGTGGGCTACGCGGACGACGAGGTGGAGTTCGAAAAATACTGGCCGGCAGATGTGCATCTCGTTGGCAAAGAAATTCTGCGATTCCATGCGGTGTACTGGCCGGCGTTTTTGATGGCAGCGGGAGAGACGCTGCCGAAGAAGATTTTCGCGCACGGTTGGTGGCTCTTCGCGGAAGAGAAGATGAGCAAGTCGCGCGGGAACATGCAGTATCCGCAACCGATTGCGCGCGTGCTGGGGGTTGACGCACTGCGGTATTTTTTGCTGCGCGAAATGGTTTTCGGGCAGGACGGGAATTTCAGCCGAGAGTCGCTGTTGACGCGCTACAACTCGGATCTGGCGAATGGGCTGGGGAATCTGGCCAGCCGGACGCTGACGATGATCGAGCAGTATTTCGGCGGGCGCGTGCCGGCGCGTCCGGCGAGAGAAGAAAATGGGCGCGATGCGGAGGTAGAGAAGCTGAAGCACGAAGTCTGCGAAGAGGCGCTGCGCTATTACGAGACGTATGATTTTTCGCGCGCGCTTGAAGCGATCTGGCGATTGATTGGGGAGATCGACAAATATTTGGTGGAGTTTCAGCCGTGGGTGCTGGTGAAGGAGAAGGCGAAGTGGGGACGGCTGGAGATGGTGCTTTATCAGGCCTACGATGCGCTGCGAATTGTGTCTGTGCTGGCGCATCCGGTGCTGCCGCACGCGACGCAGAAAATCTGGGAGCAGTTGGGGAATAGCACGCCGATCAGCGAGCAGTCGATGAAGGCGCTGGTGGAACAAAAAGCGAATGGAGCAGGAGAGCGGCAAGCGTTTCAGATTGGAAAAGCGGAGGCGGTGTTTCCGCGCGTGGACAAAAAGGAAGCGTTTGAAAGGATCGAAGCGATGGAAGAAGAAATTCGAAATCCGGCTGCGGCGAGCGCGGCGGCTGGGGCGACGGCTGGAGCCGCTGCGCCCAGCGGTGCTGTGGCGGGCGCGGCAAAGATCGGGATCGAGGACTTTGCGAAAGTGGAGATGCGCGTGGGAGTAGTGAAATCGGCGGAGCGCGTGCCGGGCGCGGACAAGTTGCTAAAGCTGCTGGTCGATATTGGCGAAGAGGTGCGGCAAGTGGTGGCGGGAATTGCTGTGGCGTATACGCCAGAGAGTTTAATCGGCAAGAAAGTCGTGGTGGTGGCGAATCTGGCGCCGCGAAAATTGCGCGGCGTGGAATCGAACGGGATGATTGTGGCGGCGTCGACGGGGCCGGATGGCAAGCCAGTTCTATGCACGTTTACGGAAGATGTGCCCGCCGGAGCGCGGCTGAAATAAAAGGCGGACACTTGGAGATCATCGACTCGCACGCGCATCTGGAATTTCCGCAGTTTGACGCCGACCGCGAGGAGATGCTGGCGCGGGCGCGCGCGGCCGGCGTGACGACGATTCTGGCGATTGGCAGCGGGACGGCGTCCGACCGGCTGGATGCAGCGATTCCTTTTGCGGAGAAATACGACTGGATTTACGGCACGGTGGGCGTACATCCTCACGAGGCGAAGCTGGCGACGGAGGAGTGGTACGCGGAGCTTGCGCGGCTGGCCAAGCATCCGCGCGTGATCGCGTGGGGCGAAATAGGGCTGGATTATTATTACGATCATTCGCCGCGGGACGTGCAGCAGAGTGTGTTCCGGCGGCAATTGCAGCTTGCGCGCGAAGCGAAGCTGCCGATTGTGATTCATTGCCGGGACGCGTGGGCGGATTGCCTGAAGATTTTGCATGAGGACTGGCGGTCGAGCGGGCTCGGCGGGATTTTTCACTGCTTCACGGGGACTTTGGCGGAAGCGCGGCAGGGAATCGAGATGGGATTCCGGATTTCGTTTACCTGCAATATCACCTATCCGAAGATGGCGCCGCTGCGCGAAGTAGCGGCGGAATTGCCGCTGGAACAGATTTTGACGGAAACGGATTCGCCGTTTCTGCCGCCTAAAGAGCTGCGGGGAAAGCGGAACGAGCCGGCGAACGTGGTTGAGGTAGCGCGAATGTTGGCGAATGTGAGAAACTTAGCGCCGGAAGAGGTGGCCCGGACGACGTCAGATAATTTCCGGCGATTTTTCGGACTGACCCAACCGCCCACGCATTCCGCGAATCCGATGTGAAACGAGGGACGTCATAGCCGTTCTGACCGTTCGAGAGATTTTTGATCTGGTGCGCGACGACCTGGCGTTGGTTGAACAGGAAATTGCCGCGCAGACAGGCGAGGCGATTCAGCCGATCGCGGAAATTGGCAGCTATTTGCGCGAAGGCGGAGGGAAACGGCTGCGTCCAGCGCTGTTGCTGCTTTCTGCCGGAGCGTGCGGATATGACGGGCCGAGCGCGATTCCGCTGGGTGCCGTGGTGGAGATGATTCACAGCGCGACGCTGATTCACGACGACGTGATCGACGGCGCGAACACGCGGCGCGGACGGCCTTCGGCGAATGCGCGCTGGGGGAATCACATGAGCGTGCTGGCGGGCGACTGGTTGTACATGCAGTCGTTCAAGATCGCGCTCGAAGAACGTAACTTCGACGTGCTGGATATTTTGATCGAGCTGACGCAGAACATGGTCGAGGGCGAACTGTTGCAGCTCACCTGTCTGGATCGCATCGACCTGAGCGAGCGAGAGGCGACGGATCTTTCGTATCGCAAGACGGCGTGTCTTTTCAGCGGGTGCGCGGAGCTAGGGGCAGTGCTGGCGGGATGCGACGATTCGACGCGGCAGGCGCTGGCGGAATACGGACGGCAGGCCGGGCTTGCGTTTCAGCTCGTCGATGACTTACTGGATTTCACGGCATCGCCGGAGAAGCTGGGCAAGCCAGTGCTCAGCGATTTGAAGGAAGGAAAAGTCACGCTGCCACTGATTTTTGCGCTGCGCAATGGAGCATCGGGCAATGGCGCGGCGTATGACGGCCATCGCAGCGGCAGGGAACTAGTGGCCGCAGTGCTGCGCGAAAAAGATTTTCAGAGCGTGCGACCTGAGGAAATCACTTCGCTGGTGCGCGACTCGGGCGCGCTCGAACATTCGCGGCGGCTGGCGGTTGAATACGCCAACCGGGCGAAGGCTTGTCTGGATGTTTGCAAAGATTCCGATTACCGCCGCGCGCTGCTCTCCGTGCTGGACTTTATCCTCGAACGCGAAAGCTGACGCAATCTTTTGGCGTCATTCAAGCTTCGTTTCGCGAGGAATCTCCTTCAATCTCTTGCAGCGAAACGATTCACCGTTCCGGCTTATCTCGTGTGCAAATACTGGATGAGAGCCTCAACGTCTTTGTTGGATAGCGTGCCCTTGAACGGCGGCATGATGCCGCGCCCGTTGAGAATCACGTCGCGCACGGCCTGATCTGTGACAGGCGCGCCGCTCGGAAGCTTTTTGCGACGGAATAGCCCGTGCAAGTTCGGCGGCTTAGTCGCCAACTGCAAACCTGAAGCCTCGTGACAACCGGCGCAGAAGTTCTGATACGAAGTTTGTCCTTCGGCCAATGTTTGCTCTTTGACCCGCGCGTTCCCCGACTGAATCCAGAAAATGAGAAGAAGTCCGAAAATGACAAGAATTCCGCCGCCGGAGAGCCAAAGGCTGTAAGAGTTTTTCTTATTTTTCGCTTTTTTTCGCATTGCTGGCAACCATGGTATTTGAGTTAGTGACCGAATCTTTGACGGCTTCGATGACCTGGGCGGGCAACCATTCGTTTCCAGGCCACGTAGCTGCGACGGTCCCGTTCGGCGCGATCAAAATTGTGTTCATACTGTGGCTGATCAGATTGTTTTCCTCGAAGTAGATGAGGTCAAAGGCTGACGCCAGTTTCTTGAGATCCTCCGGGCTCGGCGATGCGAAACTCCACTGTGAGAAACCCGAGGTGTCGCCCTTCAAGTAGGCCAGGCCATATTTGCGAAGCACAGGGGGAGTGTCGTATTTCGGATCCAGGCTGATGCTCAGCAGATGGGTTTTCTTGTAAATCGCAGGCGTCTGGGCGAGCGACTCATGAATCTTGGCAAATTCGCTGCTGATCAAGGGGCACATAGTGGAAAAGGGGCACCGCGTATAGATAAACGTAAGGAGCACGGCCTTGCCTTTGAAGTTGGACAAGCGGACTGTGTTGCCATCTTGATCGACGAGCGGGACGTCGGGGATCTCTTCGCCACGCAGCATTTGGTGAGGCGTGGAGACGCTAACGACGCCCTCGTCGGTGCGATCTGTAATGGTCACATGCTGGAGCCAATAGGTATTGTCGGTATTGACGACGACATCGGCAGAGATGCGGTCGCCAGGCTGAACGTCTCGAATCGCCCGGGAATCGCGAATTGTATAATCCATCGTCATAGCCGGCATGAAGCCGGGCACGTTATCGCCATCTATCGTAAACACGCTTGTGGAGGCATTCTTCGCCAGAACCTGTCCGGTAAGCGTGTAATGTTTCATTGGCTTTTGACATCCGCCGAGAAGTAATAGAGCAAGAAGTAAAAATAGCAGGTGACGCTGTTTGTGATTCACGAGAGCCTCCTCGTTCGGTCCCACGGTCAGAAGTGGGGCTAGTAGCAAAATTGTGTGTAAATCTTGCGCGGTTGATTCCACTGCGATCCGTTAAACGTCAAATCATTGTCCAATTGCATGCGCATGGCCGCGGGGCGCCCATTGTCAGGCCCCGCGGGTGATCGCCAGCCGCTCGCAGGACGATTTCATGCGGCGTGCAATGCGTTTTTGTATTGCTCGTTCGCAAAATCCCAGGAAATCACTCGATAGAACGCTGCTACGTAATCCGCGCGGACGTTTTGGTATTTTAGGTAGTAGGCGTGCTCCCAGACGTCGATGCCGAGAATCGGCGTTCTTCCAGCCATCCAGGGGCTGTCTTGATTTGGAGTCGTCTCAACGGAGAGCTGTCGTTTATCGTCCAGACTCAGCCAAGCCCAGCCGCTGCCGAATACGCTCAGGGCTGCCTTGGTGAACTGCCCTTGAAATGCCGAAAAACTCCCGAATCGAGTGTCGATTGCCTTCGCCAGGTCGCCTTTTGGCTGGCCGGGTGAGTTCTGTTGCATTGCTTGCCAGAAAAACGAATGGTTGGCATGCCCGCCGCCGTTGTTGCGCACAGCAGTGCGGATCGATTCTGGAACGCGGTCTAAGTGTTTGACTAATTCGACTGCGGAAAGCATGGAAAGTTCGGGGTGATCGGCAAGAGCCGCATTCAAGTTCTTGACGTAGGCAGCGTGGTGCTTGTCGTGATGTAGATGCATTGTTTGGGCGTCAATGTATGGTTCCAGGGCGTCGTATTCATAGGGCAAGGGAGGAACCGTATAGGGCGTTGGCGTGGTGCTGCTTGTCTGAGGTGTTTGTCCAGTGGCAACCGTGGGGTAGACGCCGCAGAGACTTGCGACTGCGGTCATACCCATTACTTTCATCACTTCGCGTCGATCTATCATGTTATGTGTTCTCCTTCTAACTAATTTGGCCGTTTCAATTGACCTTGCCGATGAATATTCCGGCGAGGCTAGCGCTCGGTCCTTGCGCGTGCCAGGAAAACAGCTTGGTCATTTCGATAATCGCCGGTCCAAGTTACGTACAGCCGCCCGCCAATTCCCGCTGCTACGGCCGGTCGCATCGCCGACGACGGAATCCCCGGAACTTCCATAGGCGTTTCGAGTTTTCCGTCCTGGTTGATTTTCGCGACATACACAGCGAATGAATCCCAGCCAGCCTGCTCGTGAGGATCGCGACCCTGGAAAACCAATATTGGGCTGCCGTCATCACCGACGGTAAATGCGGGGTAGTTCGCATCCACGATCGATTGGGATCCCATGATTGCCGGAGCCCAGGTCCTGCCTCCATCGTCCGACCAACTCAACCTCACACCACTGATCTTAGGATTTGCTTCCGTGAGCCACGCGACGTACACGCGCTTTCCAGTTCTGGCGACCGCCGGACCAGAATCAGGACAACCGTTGATCTTCCAATTGTCTTCCGCGATTCGCCGGGGTGAAGAGAATGTGGCTCCATTGTCTGTACTGATGGCAACCGTCATGTCGTGGATTGGTCCCGGGTAGATATGACGCCAAATCACCAGAACTTCTCCGTTGGGTCCGAAAGACACGGTTGGGCGACAGCAGGGGCAGATCTTAGCTGCGACGCGTATGTTCTTGCCGAAGGTTGCGCCGTGATCGGTCGATCGTGCCAGATAAACCGCGTAGTTATCATCGGAGTCTTCTTGCTGTTTGCGCGCGTCGATCCAGACGACGTAAACGTCGCGATTTGGAGCGACGCCGATGGACGGGTATCCGCTAAAGCTCTTGTCCGTCTTGTCGGCAATCTTGATCGGTTTCTCGAAGCTGCCACCCCATGAAAGGGAACGAGAAAAGCGCAGGTCGTGTCCTTCATTCCAGGCGGCGAACATGTCGTCCTGGGTAACGAAGAACGCGGGACTATCCTCGCCACTGGAAGTGACCACTTCCCCCTGTTCGCTTACCCACACTGGCGGATCAAAACTGTCTCCGCCATTCTCAGAGTTAAATAAAGCCAGTCTTCTCCCTTCGCCTTCCCCAACCACGGCCAGGAGATGTACCGTGGGCGAGGACACCCAGTCGACTCCAACCCGACCATTGTGCGAAAGGGAGAATCCTGATTGAGCCAGGACGGGCCGAGGCTTCGGCTCAAACTGCAAAGAGTGCAAAGAGCTCGCGTCGTGCCCGTAACATGCAGTGAGCAGGGCGAGCATCACCACCACAAAACATGTACTGATCAGCGAGCGCCCGGTTCTGTCCTTGTTCATTTGGCCCCCGTCTGTAATGGGATCATCCTTATCCTCGCCAAACGCCGCTCAACGACCGCGTTTATAAGTGTTTTTCAAAAATTAAAGTGGTAGCGGAATTCGCCGTAGATTTCGCGCGGCTCGTTCCAGTGAAAACCTCCAAATGTCAGGCTATTGTCGAGTTGCACCAGCCGGTTGGCGACGTTCAACGCGGTGACGGAAACGCTGTATTTCTCGCCGAAGCTCTTGCCCAACGAAAGATCAAACGTGGTGTGACTTGGCAGATATTGCCCGGGATATTGCGCGTTGGGCGCTCCGTACAATCCGTTCGTGAAACCTGAGCCGTAATAGACATTCGTTGAGGCGTACGTTTGCCACGGCAGGTTCGTATTGAATCCCAGATTCAATGTGTTTCTCTGGTCATGATCGACCGGTGAATACCCTGGAGTCCCGAAACATGTCGGGTCGGTTGTAGGACAGATCAAACCTCCCGTAACGGGCGGCGTTGCCTGCGCGATTTGATTGGCATACGCCAGATGAAACTGCCCGCGGTGCCACAGTTCGGGAGAACGCAGTGTCGTTTCCCAGCCTTGAATCAACGCGGCATCCCACGTGATCGGCCAGAAAAGATTCGATTCTCCGATATTGTTGTGGTCGAGCCAGTTTGTTGCCCGCGTTTCGTAATTGTCAGTGTCAAGCGTCCATCCGTGGAAAGGAATCATCACCCCGACCTGAAATTCCTTGTCACGTTCGCCGTGCAGCGGCGCGAAAGCAAAATCCTGGCTGTTGGCCAGTCCCTGCAATGCACCCGTCGCAGTCACCAGAGGAGGCGCCTGATAGTAGTAGCCGTAGAATCCGCGAAAGATCCAATTCAGTTTCGGCACTCGCACAGTGGCGCCGAAACGCGGGTCCGTCGCGCTCTCGGAAATCGAGGCGTCAAAGTTTGTTTGCCTCAAACCGGCGATGAACGTGAACCATTTGTTTACTTTTATCTTGTCATCGATGAATTCCGCTGACAGCCCTCCCGTCACGCCAATGGAAGACGCCGGGAAATTCTGACTTCCATCTGTGAACACGTTATTGAAGTAGTTGTATTGGTGCTGCACAAATCCGTAGACGCCGGCCTGAATGTCGTTCCTGTCAATAATTGTATTGAATGAGATCTGGCCGCCTCCATAATTCGCGGTTTGATTTACATTCGAAATCGCCGGGTAATCGTTCGGCCCGCCCTGATAGTCCGCGCCGTTATAGTGGTAGAACGGCGAGACCGTCAGCACCGTATTGGAATTGAATGTGTGAACCCACGAGAAAACTACATAGCCATCTGGTTCACGCTCGGCATCGCGGAGCCCGTAACTTGGCGACACTCCAGACGAGATCAGGATCTGATTTCCCGTCGAATTCGGGTTGGGATCGATAGGAATCTGGTAATAATCCTGGCGCAGCGAACCGACCAAGCGGATTTGATTCGTCGGATCGAGGTTGAAGATGATCGATCCAAATCCACCGAAGCCGTTCTCGGCGTCGTGGTCCACCTGCGGGATTGGCGTCTGCAGCCCGTAATTGCTCCGGTTTCCATTAATGCTCGCGTAGTAGGCGAATCGCTCCGTGTGGCTGCCGCAACTAAGCTGGTCATCCGTTTGATAGAAATTGCCGATGCTGGTGACCAAGTCGCAGTTGCTGTTGAACTCGAAACCTGTCTTAGGGACGATGTTGAACATGCCATACGTCCGGTCGCCGTAATCCGCGTCGTAACTGCCGCGCAGTACTTCGAGGTAATCGATGTCCTTCGGATCGATCTGCGGTCCCAGATTGCTGGCGATATTCGTATTCGGTATCGGAACACCGTCGATCATCCAGTCCACTTGATGCCCGCCGCGCATGTGCAGCATGTCGTGCGTTACATAAGCCGCCGGCACGTAATCGGTAATCATCTGCAATCCGTTGGTCAGATCCGCTCCGGGTGTCTCGTGGATTTGCTCTCGATCCAGCATCGTCGTCGGCGTCACCGTGTCCGTCGCCGCCACTTCCGGCGTTGCGGATACAACTATGCTTTGCTTCACGCCGGCGAGCGCCAACTCAAAATGCAGGACGGGCGAAGTGTCTGACTCCAGCGTGAAGGTCTGCTGAGACTCGCTGAACCCCTGAGCCGTAACGGTGATGGAATAGTCTCCAAACGGCACTGCGGGAAACGCGAATTCTCCGTTGGCATTTGTCGTCGTGGTTCGAACCCATGCAGAAGTCGTCGATTTCAGCACGATGGTCGCGCTGGCGATCGGGCGGTGCTGCGGGTCGTGGACAATTCCGCGTATCGTGCCAAAAACTACCGCTAGTGAAATTTCCGCGCACAAAAAGACAGCAACTCCTAGGAACACATATCGAAACGGACGCATTCTGCGGCCCTCCTGAGCCTTAGATTTTTTTGCTTTAGCCGGAAGTTAGGCGTGTAGACGGGGAGGTTCGAAAGGAATGCGAGAGAAGCCAGACAAAACAACTGGAGAAATGGAGGTAACATTCCTTCGCGTCAATGTGAGAGGCGGAAGTTCGACAACGCCGCTTAACTGAGTCGGCGGAAGGGGAGATGCGAGACCATAGTCGGGAGAATTTTGCGAACTGCAATGCATTCCACAATTCGAAACGCCGGAAGCAGAGTGATTGCACATCGAGCCCATGCCTTGCCCGCGATGCAAGCAGCAGAGCATCGTGCATTGCTGCGGCCCGCAGCAGTAGCCGCGAACCACCAATGCAAACGGCACGGCCAGCAAGGCCATGATGAGAAGGCCGGATTGAATTCGCTGAAACATCCTCAGGTGATGCGCTTTCCGTTCAGCCATTCGCAAGTCGCGATTGGGGCGGCCGTTCATGCGAATGTAGCGATACTATGCTAACACAGCTCTGCGAGTGGAGTACGCAGGATTGCGATGGAATGGATTGCGAATTCTGCGCAATCGGGCTAGGCTCGCGATATGGTGATGCCATTCAAATTAATCTATAGCGATCGCTACGATTTGAACCTGGGAGCGCACGTTTTCCCCTCGCAGAAGTACCGGCTCGTACGCGACGAGCTATTAACGGAGGGGCTGGCTGAAGAAAACGACTTTGTCGCGCCGAAGACGGCGTCGGATGAAGATGTTTTGCGGGTTCATTCGAAGGATTATGTGCACAAACTGAAAGCCGGCGGGCTGAGCTATCTCGAAACCATACGAATGGAGGTGCCGTACTCGAAGGAACTCATCGAGGCGTGCTGGTTGGCGGCGGGAGGGTCCATCGAGGCGGGAAAGCGTGCGCTCGAGGACGGATGCGCGGCGAACATCGGAGGAGGATTTCACCACGCGTATGCGGACCACGGGGAGGGATTCTGCGTGATTCACGATGTGGCGATCGCAATTCGGCATTTGCAGGCCGCGGGCGCGATCGAAACGGCGATGATCATTGATACGGACGTGCATCAAGGAAATGGAACGGCGGCGATTTTCGCCGACGATGAGACCGTCTACACATTTTCGATTCATCAGGAGAACAACTATCCGCATCCGAAGCCGCCTTCGAATCTGGATGTGAATTTGCCGGACGGGATCGCGGATGGCGATTATCTGCCGATTCTTGAAAAGAATCTCACGCGCGCGTTTGAGGAATTTCACCCGCAGCTCATTTTTTATGTCGCAGGAGCGGATCCATATCGTGAGGATCAACTGGGCGGGCTGGCGCTGACGATGGAAGGGCTGCGGCGACGGGACGATCTGGTCTTCCATCATGCCCGGCGGCATCGCGTGCCGGTGGCAGTGACGCTAGCGGGAGGATATGCGCGACGGGTGAGCGATACGGTGCGCATACACGTGAATACAATTCTTTCAGCGCAGGATTCGGTTCTGCGAAAAGCGCATTCGGTGGCGTGAACGGCGCGAACTTCAGCTCCGGGAAAAACTTCAGAAATCTGGACGCGAGGCGGAATTCAGGCGGATTGCTTTTTGAGCAGGACGTTCAGAGAGCCGCTGCGGTAGCCTTCGAGGTCCAGCGTGACATAGGCGAAGCCGAATTGCCTGATGCCGTCGGCAATCTGCGCGGCCATGACGGGGGCCAATGCTCGAGGAAGTTCGTCGGTAGCGATTTCGACGCGGGCGAGTTCACCGTGAACGCGTAGCCGGAATTGCCGGAAGCCGAGACCGCGAAGAAAATCCTCGCCGCGTTCGACGCGCGAGAGCAATTCGGGTGTGACCTCGGTGCCGTACGCGACACGGGACGACAGACAGGCTGCGGCGGGGCGATCCCACGTGGCCAGGCCGGCTTCACGGGAGAGCCGGCGAATTTCGGCTTTATGAAGGCCAGCATCGAGGAGCGGCGCGAGAATTTTGTGCTCAAATGCGGCGCGATGGCCAGGACGAAATTCGTGCGTGTCGTCGGCGTTGATTCCGTAGGCGATGGCAGCAAAACCGCGGGCGCGCGCGAGCGCTTCCATCTTGTCGAAGAGCTCATCCTTACAGTGGTAGCAGCGGCTGGCGTCGTTGGCGATATAGAGAGGATTCGCGAATTCATTGGTGTCGATCCATGCGTGGCGAATCCCATGGGCGCGTGCGAATTCGCGGGCTTCGCGACGGTCGTGCTCAGGGAAACTGGAGGACAAGGCGGTTATGGCCACGGCCTTCTCGCCCAAAGCTTGGCATGCAGCCCATGCGAGATACGCCGAATCGGCGCCGCCGGAATAAGCGACTAGCAGTGAATCGAGCTGACGAAGGCCCGCGATCAGCTTGATTTGCTTTTCGTGCGAAATCTGAAGATCCGCCTCGGAGGGCGCGCCGCCTACGCTGGCCAGCACTTGCGTCGTTTGTGCAGTTTGTTCCGGCATGACGACGCAGTATAGCGCGAAATCGCTACTGAAAATCGATCATGACATCCACAGTGCCTGCGCCGGGGTTTTTCTGAAGGTAACGGCCGATTTTATCCTGAGCGGTCGGCGTCCCTTTAAAGAGATCGGGAATGCCCTGGTTGAGGAAGCTCTGATAGTAGGTTCCGTCGAAAACTTCTCCCTTGGGAATGCGCCAGGCGGCGCGGAGGCGGCGTTCGGATTCCGGCGAGAGGCCGGTCAAGACGAGATCGCCCATGTGATATTGCGGGCCTTCGGAAATGGTCACGCGATACGCCGCGCGATGATTGGCTTCGTCGAAAGCTTCCTGCTCCTGAATCTGCGCGTCCAGATAACCGCGATGGCCGTAGGCGGTTTGCAGGTTCTGCCATAGCTCGAAAATTTTCATTCCGTCAGCAGGCTGCCCGGGAAGAAGGCCTTCTTCTTTGACGAGCGTGTCCAAGTCCCCATTCGTGTACGCATGATTGCCTGTCCAGTCGGCGCCCGCCCAGGTGTAAACGGCGCCCGGTTCGATGGGGATTGTGATGTCGACACTCTTACTGATGAATCCCTGATGGTTGGGTGGGTGCACCTGCGCCGCTCCGAACCGCACGTGGAGATAGCCACTCTTGAAGTAAAGAGGCCGAAGGTGTTCGAAATCAAAGCGCTCAATGGTCTGCTGAGAAAAAGGCTTGCCGACAAGATCGGGAATGTAATTACCCATGGAACGGTCGTTCAAAGCCAGGGCATCGCCGAAAGTGACCTCATGAATGATGACATCGGCGCCAGAGACGCTGAAGCGGACCATTTTTTGGTCGGTCCCGGGTACAACCGTGAGCTGGTGGGAGACAGTGCCCTGAATCTTGTCAGTGGCCAAAGTTTGTTCCAGGGTTTTGGCAATGGAGTCCAGGTACGATCCTGACGCGGGGACGGAGCCCTGAAACAGGATACCAGCCTGCACAATGGCCTTGGAAAGATCGCCGTCGCTAAACCACGGGAAATTATCGAAGAGGACGGGAAACGTGGGCGCATCCTGAATATCGAAAGTGACATGGAGGCCACCCTCGTCTGTTGAATAACGATAGCGGACGCTGGCGAACAGTCCCGACGCGGCGAGGCGATCGGCGCCTGCCTGAATCGTGTCGTGACTGACCGGCGAGCCAAGTTTCATGCCGCTAACGGCCAATACTTGCGCGGAAGAATAAAGGCGGGAGCCGCCTACATCGACAGAAAGGAGCTTGGCCTGCGCGTCGGATGAAGGCGCGGATTGCGCGAGAGCGAGGGGACAAGCGGCCGCGAGCAAAACTGTGATGGCGAGAAAGGCGACGCGGCGCGAGATTTGCGCCGAGCCAGAACGATGCTGATGCTGCTCAATCATCAGGACAATTCTAAGACAGCGACAAGAAAATCGGAACTCTCTATTCCACGGTCACCGACTTTGCAAGATTGCGCGGCTGGTCGACATCGCAACCGCGGCGAACCGCGATGTGATAGGCGAGAAGCTGCAAGGGCAGGATTTCGAGGATTGGCGTGAGGATTTCCGGCGCGGGCGGGATTTCGATGACGTGATCGGCGGCTTCGCGCGCGAGGCGATCGCCTTCGGTGACGATGGCTATGACGATCCCGTCGCGAGCTTTGACTTCCTTGATGTTGGAGACGGTTTTTTCGTAGCGCGTCATGGAGGCTGCATCGTTTTCATCGCGCGTGGCGATGACGACGACGGGCAGATTTTCGTCGATGAGTGCATTTGGCCCGTGCTTCATTTCGCCTGCGGGATAGCCTTCGGCGTGGATGTAGGAAATTTCCTTGAGCTTCAGAGCACCTTCGAGCGCGATCGGATAGTGGATGCCGCGACCGAGATAAAGAAAATCGGAGTGGCGGAAAAACTGCCTGCCGAGCGCTTCATACTCTTCGTCGCGCTGCAAAATCCATTCCATCTTGTGAGGAATGCGCGCCATTTCCTGTACGAGATTTTTTGCGGCTTCCATGGAAATGCCGGAGCGAAGTTCGCCGATATGAAGGGCAAGCAAAGCCAGAGCCGTAAGCTGACCCGTGAAGGCTTTTGTCGAGGCGACGCCAATTTCAGGTCCCGCATGCGTAAGGATCGTGCCGCAAGCCTCGCGCGTGATCATCGAACCGACGACGTTGCAAATGGCCAGCGTCTTTGCGTGCTTTTGACGCGCTTCACGCTGAGCGGCAAGCGTGTCGGCAGTTTCTCCTGATTGGCTGATGACGACTACGAGGCTGCGCTGGTCGACGATGGGGTCGCGATAGCGGAATTCGCTGCCATAATCAACTTCGACGGGAATCTGGGCGAGCTTCTCGATCATAAATTTCCCGGCGAGCCCGGCGTGCCAACTGGTGCCGCATGCGACGATTTTCACGTTTTGAAATTCACGGAATTCTTTCTCGGTGATCTGCATTTCGTCGAGAAAGACTTTTCCAGTATCGAGCGAGACGCGGCCCACGAGCGTGTCGCGGACAGCGCGCGGCTGCTCGAAGATTTCCTTCTGCATAAAATGTTTGAAGCCGCCTTTTTCGGCCATGATAGGGTCCCAGGAGATGTGCTGCACGGGACGTTCGATAGCCGCGCCATCGAAATCGGTGAGGCGAACGCCTTCTGGCGTTAAGACGGCAATGTCCCCATCGGCCAAGAAGATCACGTCGCGCGTGTGATGCAGCACGGCGGGGATGTCGCTGGCGACGAAATATTCGTTGTGCCCGAGGCCGATGACCGCGGGAGGTCCCCAGCGAGCAGCGACGATTTTATTGGGATCGCGCGTCGAAATAACTCCGAGGGCGTAGACGCCGTTCAACTGCTTCACCGTTTTCTGCACGGCGCTTTCGAGCGAGCCATTCATATTGGCTTCGACAAGGTGCGCGATGACTTCGGTGTCCGTCTCAGTCACAAACTT
>JASHRL010000257.1 GCA_030037355.1 Candidatus Acidiferrales bacterium
GCGGGCCGCAGCACTTTGCCATGAAAGACGTAACCCGCCTGCAATTCTTCGAGCACTGCGCCATCCGGCTTTTCCACGGTCTTGACGTGCTCGATGGCGTGATGGAAATTCGGATCGAAGGGTTTGCCTTCGGTCTCAATTTTTTCCAGGCCCTGCTTGGCGAGGACGTCGAACAATTGCTTGCGGATCAGTTGCACGCCCTTGCGGAATTCGTCGTGCGCGGCGTCGCGATGCGCGGAGATGGCGCGGTCGAAGCCATCGAGAATCGGCAGCAGATGCTCGATGAGCGCCTCCGCACCGCGATGGCGATCCTGATGGCGCTCGCGGTCGATGCGCTTGCGGTAATTGTCGAAATCCGCCTGCAACCGCTGGAGCGTGTTTTTCAAATCGAGCTTTTCAGCGACGAGGCGCTCGATTTCGCGGTTGACGGCGGTCTCGAGCGGCGACGGATTGTCTTCGCCGGACGCAGGGTCGTTCTTGGGCTCCGCGGCTTCGTCCGCGGCCAAACGCTGATCTTTTTCTGAATTATTTCGCCGGTTCACGACGACTTCTCCTTCTCCGAATCTTCCGAGAAAAATTGCGACATCAGCGCGACGACGGTGATCACGCGCTCGTAGTGCATGCGCATGGGCCCCAGAATGCCGAGCGTCCCCTGCGTCAACTCGCCCGAGCGGCCGGATTCGCCGCGCGTGTAAGGCGCGCTGACGAGCGCCAGATGCTTGCCAGCATTGGACATTTTCTCCACGCCGAGCTCGATGTGCACCGGTTCGGGCGTTTCGATGCAGCCGCTGAGCAGCGCGATGAGCTGGCCGCGCTCTTCGATGGCGTTGAGCAATTCGCCGAGCTGCTCCTGATCTTGAAATTCCGGCGCGGTGGCAAACTGTGCTGCGCCGCCGATGTAAATCACGCGGTCGGAATCTTCGGCGAGCAATTTTGGATCGCACAGCATCAGCGCACCGCTGGCGAGCTTCTCGTAGCGCTCGCGGTCGCGTTTCAACTGCCCCTTCAAATCGGCGCAAATCGCTTCGAGCGTCCAGCGCGGATAATGGCGGTTCAGATATTCCGCGATGTGATCGAGTTCGGCTTGCGCAAATGTGCGCTCGGGACGAATGCACTTGTCGCGCGTCATGCCGCCGTCGGTGACGAGCACGACGAGCACGCGGCCATCGGGCAAAACCAAAAAGCGGATGTGCTCGACGACGGTGCGCGCAAGCGGCGGCGAGACGATGATTCCCAGCCCGCGCGAAACGGCGGCAAGAACGTGGCTCGCGCGCTCCATCACGCCTTCCGGCGTCGTCGCCGAATCGAGTTCGCGGCGAATCCATTCGCGATCCTCGACACGCGGCGTGGCCTGCATGGCGATTTGCTCGACGTAAAAACGATACGCCGAAGCCGTCGGCACGCGCCCCGCGGAAGTGTGCGGCTGATAGAGATAACCTTCATCTTCGAGGTCGGCCATGATGTTGCGCATGGTCGCGGAGCTGAGCTGCTCGGCGTGCATGCGCACAATCGTGCGCGAAGAAACCGGTTCGCCGGTTTCGATGTACGCGCGGACGACCTCCGCGAGCACCTGGCGATGGCGTTTTTGCTGTAGCGCGGGAACGGTTGTCATGCTTTCCAGACCATTGCGACCATTACAGGCAGCTTGCCTGCTCGAATCATTCTCAAATTGCCTATTTTTAGTGTAAACGCCGCGCGCGGAAGCGTCAACTTGGGCGCGGACCTAGCGTATGCTCAACGGGAAACTGTACCACCAAGTGCCAACGAGCACCCTTAATATCGAGCTATTCGTTGCCGTAACAAAGCCGGAAGTCCCGGTTACGGATCGCCCGCGCTCTTGCGAACGGCGCGCAGCATGTCTCGCGCGGCCGGATGATCGTTGTCGACATTTGCTCTTTGGAATAATTTTCTGGCGTTCGGAATCGAAACTCTCACGCCCTTGCCTTCGAAATACGCGATCCCGAGAAAGAAGAACGCATCCTCTCTTGATGTTTCGCATAGGTTCTTCCCTTTCGCTGCCCTGCGAAAACATCGAACTGCAGCTTGAGGATTTTTCCTGACACCCTTTCCCCAATAGTAGTGAATCCCGAGATCAACTAGAGCATCCTCATCGCCTGCGGCAATGGATTTTCGGAACCATCTAACAGCTGCCTCCAATTTTCCGTTTTCCCGATACGTTATTGCAATATTGCTCGCAGCACAGGTATCTCCGGCATGAAATGCTTTTCTAAACCAGTAGAGCGCTTCCTGAATATTCTTTGTCACACCGTTCCCGTCACTGAGTCGAACCCCTAGGCTATTTTGGGCAGACGCAACACCATGCTCTGCCGCTCGCCGAAACCATTGGGCGGCTCTCCGAACGGAACGCTTAACAATAACCTTCCCTTTGTTGTCCTTGCACCCGTCGCCATATCGATCTGCAACCCCAAATTCAGCCTCGGGGTCGCCCCGCTTTGCTCGGGCAAGCAAGACTTGCCATTCCGAGGCAGACATCTTGTAGCCACCCTGGAATCCAAGGTCTCTTCGTGTCATCTTCCAGGGAAATTTGGGTTCAATCGCCACGCGGCCTCCGTTAAGTGGCGGAATTGTCGATTTGCGCGCGCTGGAGATGATCCGAGTAGTCGACGTAAATCGTCTTCCACTCGGAGTAAAAATCGATGGCGGCGAGACCGGATTCGCGATGGCCGTTGCCGGTTTGCTTCGTGCCACCGAACGGCAGATGCGTCTCCGCGCCGATGGTTGGCGCATTGACGTAGACGATTCCCGTATCGAGATCGCGTTGTGCGCGGTAGGCGTTGTTGATGTTGCGCGTGTAAATCGACGATGACAGGCCGTACTTCACGCCATTGGCGACCTCGATAGCTTCGTCGAGGCTGCCGACGGGCATCACGGAAACGACCGGCCCGAAAATTTCCTCCTGGCTGATGCGCATTTTCGGATTGCAGTCGAGGAACACGGTCGGTTCGTGAAACCAGCCCCTGGCATATTTGCCGGTATCGAGGCGATGGCCGCCGGCGGCGAGTTTCGCTCCTTCGCCTTTGCCGATTTCGACGTACTTCATCACCGTCTGCAACTGGCTTTCGCTGATCGATGGGCCCATATCGACGTCTGCATCGAGGCCGTTGCCAACCCGCAACTTTTTGGCGCGCGCGACGAATTTCTCCGTGAACTCCGCGTAGACTTTTTTGTGCACGGCGACGCGGCTCGCGGCCGTGCAGCGCTGCCCGGTGGTGCCGAATCCGCCCCAGATGGCGCCATCGACAGCGAGGTCGATGTTCGCATCGTCCATCACGAGGATGATGTTTTTGCCGCCCATTTCCAGATGCACGTGCTTAAACGCGGGCGCGCACGCTTCGTTGATGAGGCGGCCCGTGTCGGTCGAGCCGGTGAAGCTGATGAGCTTCACGTCGGGATGCTTGACGAGCGGCGAACCCGCGGAGGAACCGGCGCCGGAAACGATGTTGACGACGCCTTCGGGAATGCCAGCCTCTTCGAGAATCTGCACAAGATAATAGGTGGAGAGCGGCGTATCCTGCGCCGGCTTGATGACCACCGTATTGCCGCAGACCAGCGCGGGCATCATCTTCCACGACGGAATGGCGATTGGAAAATTCCACGGCGTGATGAGGCCGCAGACGCCGATGGGCGAGCGTACGCTCATCGCAAATTTGTTCGGCAATTCTGAAGGCGTCGTCTGGCCGAAGAGCCTGCGCCCTTCGCCAGCCATCAGATACGTCATATCGATGGCTTCCTGGACGTCGCCGCGCGTCTCAGCGAGCACTTTGCCCATTTCGCGCGTCATGTCGCGGGCGATATCTTCCTTGCGCCGCACCAGAATTTCCGCCGCGCGATAGAGAATCTCCGCGCGCTTCGGCGCGGGCACAAGCCGCCACGTTTCAAACGCGCGCTTAGCCGCTTCGACCGCGCGATTCACGTCTTCTTCGCTCGACGCCGGAAAAATTCCCACGAGATCATCGGTGTTCGCCGGATTGCGGTTCTCGATGAACTTCCGGCCGACGGCGTCGACCCACTCGCCATTGATATAATTTTTCTGCGCGTTCGGAAAAACTGCGGTTGCCATGAACACTCCTCCTCGAAAGATTCGCCCGACTTATGAAGTTAACAGACCGCGCGAGGCAGCGTCAACGCGGCGAACGGTCGTGGTTTGGGCCGGTCTCCGGCATCTCAAACACAAGGCGAACCTGGCGCTGGATTAGAGTCGCTGCAGTTTTCGAAGTTCAGGACGCCTCGATGGCGGCGTTTTTTCCTGCGATGCGCCCCTGCACGCTGCACCGCGCCAGGCCGTGCAAACTGAATCCGCCCGCGCTCTCACCTGCGCAATAGAGTCCCGGAATCACATTGCCGGAAAAATCGATCACCTGGCATTTTGCGTTGATGCGGAGCCCCGCGCGCGTGTCGTGGACCACGGGCATGGCCCAAGCTGCATAAAACGGCGGCGTGTCGATTTTGTATTTTGGCGCGGGCTTGCCGAAGTCCGCATCTTTGCCGTCATCCACGAAAGAATTGTACCGCGCGACCGTATTTTCGAGCGCGGCGCCGGGCATGGGCCTGCGCTGATACTTGTTCACGATGGCGGCGGCCAACGCAGCGATGCTGTTCGCGGAGAAAAAGTACCCTTCGGCGATATCCACATAAGGAGGCTCGACCGTCCACTCTTCGCGCTTCGCGGCGTTGCCGTCAAAAATGGCCCAGATGGGCCCGCCGCCATTGACCGCATCGCCGGTGCCGGCGAGCGCGGCGTCGAGAAAATTGGCGGGATGATATTTGATGTCTGCAGCGTTCAAATAACTTCCCTGCGTGTAGGGCCGAAGCGAATTGTAGTTGTTGGATGTGTAGGAACCCTGCGTCTCATCGTAGAAACGCAATCCGACCTGGTTGACGAGGATCACATTCTGATAATTGCGCACCAGAAGGCCGCGCGCACGGGCGAGGTGGAATATGGGGCTTCCGGGTTCCCACTCCAGATTTCTATACCCATACTGACACCCGATGCGGCCCGCCTTGGCGAGGCGCAGACCAAATTCGCCCGCGTCGTTGTACGCGCCCCAGAGCGACGCCCCGACGGCGAGGCCAGCCAGTTCGCCGCTCGCATCCTGGAAGGAATAGGGTTCGCCGGCGACGCCATTGTATTCCTCGGTCAGGCGCGTGTCGAAAATCCTGCGGAAATTCACGTTGCTGCTGGAGCCGCCTGTGGCCAGGATGACGCCGTTGCGCGCGCGAATGTGCAGCGTCTCGCTTTCATGCGTGGCCGCAATGCCCAGGATTCTTCCCGCCGAAGGCTCCCCTCGAACGAGGCTCGACATTTTGTGTTTCAAGAGAATCTCCACACCGGCCTTGCGGGCCGCGACTTCGAGCGGCCGGATGAATCCGACGCCGGAGGAATCTGTGGCGGCAATCGCGGGGTCGACCGGTTTTCCAGTCTGCATCTGCGGCCAGGCCATGGGCGCGGCGTGGTTTTCGCGCGGAGCGGAGTTCCCGTCGGCCGTTCCGCCCGCGCCGTCAGGCGCTTTTTCCACGAAGATCACGCCGTGCGCGACCAGCCATTCATAGGTCGGCGCGCTATTGTCGGCAAAGGCGCGAATGATTTCCTTGTCGTTGTAGCGATAGTCAGGGAAGCCATTGGGTTCGACAACGGACCAGTCGGTGAGGTCGCGAAATACCATGTCGGGCGAATCCTCGACGTTGTACTTCTTCTGCCGGCTCGTGCCGCCGCCGAGAGCGACGTTGCCGCCACTGAGGATGGCGTGGCCGCCGACGTCAAAATTGGCTTCGATCAAAATGACTTTCGCGCCGTGCTCGGCGGCTTCAATGGCTGCGGGAAGACCCGAAGCGCCTGCGCCGACCACGATGACGTCCGCTTCCTTGTCCCAGTGCGGCAGGCGGCTTTGCGCTTGAGCCTCCTTGAGGCCGAGGCCGGCCAGAACCGCTGTGCCGACTCCTGCGCCCGTCGTCTTGACAAAATCGCGGCGCGACAAATTCTTCTTGTGTTCCGGATCGCGCTTCATGGTGGCACCCTCCAGATTGCGATTTGGATTTGCTCTCTGCCGCAGCGCTCAGCTACGGTTTCGCCGGCAAAAGCTCGAGCCGATCCGTGGTCTGCGCTTCGACAGCCTGCTTGGAATACGCCAGCGGAAAATACTTGCCGTCGCGCCACAGCGGAAGCAGATCGGAGTAGTGCGGGCTTTCCGGCTGGCCGCTTTCGCCCGGAACGTTCACGCCTTCAGAATGGTCCCAATCGCTGACGTCGAAAATCTCGCGATAACTCGCGCCGCCCAGTTGATCGTAGTTGTCCGGCAGATGCCAGGTGGAATCGACGGTATTGTCGTCGCCGGGCCGCGCGACCGGCGACGGATCGAGGAAGCTCGCGAGATCGTCGAGCGGATCAAGCACGTGGCGGAAACGCATAAAGTGCAGCTTCCCCCAACCCCACGATTGCGGGTTGCCGCCCATTCTTTTTTGCGCGTCGGCGTAGGCCGCGTCGAGTGTCTGGCGGAAAATCTCATCGCGCATCGAGGCTGGATCGCCGCCGAAAAATTCCGACGTAGGATGGCCGAAGAGTTTCGCGAATGTTTCGGCGCCGAAATAAAAAGGCAGATCGGGCTGATTCGGCGCAATGATTTTCAGCACAGCGTCGTGGAGCTTGCCGAGCCAGATTTCATAGAGCGCGGCCGCGGGCGAATTGCGATGTAGCGCGCCGTTCCAGCCGATAAGCGGCTTCGCATGCGGGTCGTCCGCCGCGCCGCTCGCGGCCAGCACGCGCACCAATGCCTGCGCGGGCACAGAGGTGACGTCATTTTGCAGCGCGGCCATGTCGCCGACGTCGAGCGCATGCTTCTGCGCTGCCGAAAGCACCTGCTCAATGCGAGCGATGCGGTCCGTGCTCCATGCGAATCCAACCGCATACGGATAATTCGCAGGAATCGTCTTGTTATTGGCCGTGGCGGCGAATCCGCGCGCGGGATTGAATTGCCGCGGCAATTTATCGAGCGGAATAAAGCCCGTCCATTCGTAGCCCGCCCAGCCTGGCGCGGGCAAGAGGCCATTTCCTTTTTTGCGCAGCGGCGTCAGGCCCGCGGATTGCTCGCCGATATTTCCCTGCCGGTCGCCATAGACGAAATTTTCCGGCGGCGTTTTCCAGCGCGCCATGGCGGCGAGAAACTGCGTCCAGTTGTGCGCGCGGTCCACGGAAATTCCCGTGAGATACGGCGCCGTGCCCGGTTCGGCGCCGACCCAGTGCAGCGCGAGCGCGCGTTTGCCGTCAGACCAAAGCACCGGCCCGTGCCGCGTGAACTTCAGGTCGACAGTCACGTCCGCGCCACCCTTGACGTGGAAGACTTCCTTTTCGACGCGCATGTGCGCCCAGCCGGAAGCTGTGCGATATTCGAGCGGATCCTTTGGATTCAGCGCCTCGTAAAAAAGATCTTCCTGATCGACAGGAAAAACCGTGAGACCCCAAGCGATATCCTGATTGTGTCCAATGCTGACGCCGGGCAGCGCGGGTTCCGTGGCTCCGATGACGTCCCAGCCCGGAGCGACCAAATGAACGATGTAGCGCAGCGATGGCAGCGCCAGCGTGCGATGCGGATCATTCGCCACGAGCGGCATGCCTGTTTTCGTCAGCGCGCCCGCGACCGTCCAGTTGTTGCTGCCCTCGACTTTATCCGGAAATTGAATTCGGGAATCCGTGCCGACGAATCCGCTGATCAAATCCGGCATGAGGCCGTGAAAATCTTCGCCCTGAAATGTTTCGAGCTTCGTGGGCGGGTCAAAATCTTCGAGATCCGTTGCTTTCTGCGCGCCGACGAGAGCGACCAGCTCTGCGTTGGCCAGCTCATCCGGCGCGTTTCCCGTGACGCTCAGCGTGGCCATGCGCGTCAGGCAATCCTCCGGCTTCCACATTTCCGGCGCAAAGCCGGCGAGCTGAAATTCAATCGGCAATCCTGGCCCGCCGGGCGCCATGCGGCGCCGAATGTACGCATTGATGCCTTCGGTGAACGCTTCGAGGATTTCGCGCGTATCGGGCGCGTAGCTCGCGTACTCCGCTTCCATCGAGCCGCGATAGCGCAACAGACGCGCGGCGATGTCGCGCGGCAAGGCCGATTTGCCTGTGACCTCCGCGAGTCGCCCCTGCCCCGCGCGCTTCCACAATTCCATCTGGAACAACCGATCCTGCGCGGCCACAAATCCCTGCGCGAAAAACAGATCGTGCATGTTCTGCGCGTAAATGTGCGGCACGCCCCAGTGGTCGCGTAAGACCTCGACTGGCGCGCGAAGTCCGGCGAGACGAAGTTGTCCGCGCGTCGTCGATAGCGCGGCCCGCGCCCTTTGCTCAAGTGAGTTCGCTGAGGCGTCCTTCTGAGCTCTCGCTGAAAACGCAAATATCGCGCCGAGCAGGACAAGCGTAGGAAAACCCGCGAAGAGCAAAACCGCAAATGCCAGGCGATTCGTCGGTTTCATGCGCGGGAGTATACAACTCTCGCGGGCTGAATCAATTCCGTAAAGTCTCTACTTTAGGTGGAGCGATTTCAGAGACCGGGGGTCTTGGGTATGGAAGGAGAAGTGCCGGAGGGATTCGGCGTCTGAGTCGCCGTTCCGACTGGCCGCGGCGCGCTCACGCCAGCAACATCAGATCCGAGGCCCAGTTTCTGCAGGCTCAGCGCATCCAGCTTGCCGGTTGGAGGCAGACCGTTCGCTTCCTGAAAACGCCGCAAGGCAGCCTGTGTATTTGCGTCCCACCTGCGGCTGGGATCGCCGGAATAATATCCGCCGCGTTCGAGCGCCGATTGAATTTCATCCGTGCGGTCCGCCGAGGGTGCCTTCGGAAGCGTCACATGATGGCGCCGCACCCGGCGATAGCGGTGGTGCGTTGTCGGTGTCTTCGAGTTGCTGCGCAAACTGGCATTGTGCAAGCTTGCCTTGCCGACATCACTGTTTCTAGCGGAATTCGCCGGCGCATGTTTCGCGACTCCCTTGTGCGCCGCGGCGGATTTGGAGTGGCGCGCTGCACAGGCTCGCGATGGCGCGAAGCAAAAAACGAACGCGAGCAGAGCAATTCCTGCGACGCTATGCATCGTCCACGTTCGCGAAGTTCGCCACGCTGTTGTCATTGCCGTCGCTCGGTTGCGTTCTTTACTGGCCCGGCTGCGGAATTTTTCCGGCATGGAACATCGTGTAAATCGGACCCGTGCCGTCGCCATAGATCACTTTGAAGAGGACATCATCGCCGGGCTTCAGTTTCTCGGTGGCCTGCTTGTAATCCTGAATCGTGTTGATGGCCACGTGATTGATTTCGACGATCACTTCGCCACGATGGAATTGCAAATCCTCCGCAAAGCTCGTCGGATCAGGTTCGCCAGTGACGATCACGCCTGTTTGCGTCGACTTCATGCCCAGGTGGCGCGCCACATCGGGCGTCAGCGCCTCAACGTGAAGCCCAAACGTCGTCGGGCCCTGCTCAACTTCGGCATCGGTCGGCGTAGCATCGTCATCGTCCTGATCAGGGAAAATTTTGTCCATGTCTGCGACCACCACGGAGGTATTTGCCTGCTTGCCGTTGCGGTAGTACGTCAGATTGACGGAATGCCCGATCGGCGTATCCACAACCGGATTAATCAGGTCCGATCCTGCGTGTACTTGTTGTCCGTTGATCGCGGAAATCACGTCGCCGGGCTGGAGTCCGACCTTCGCGGCCGGGCCGTTCGGCGTCACGTATTGCACGACGACTCCATACGGCGCGCCGAGTTCCTTGTGCAGAAGCGCATCTTGCGTCTGGTTGTCCTGGAATTTGATTCCGATGGAGCCGCGCGTCACGTGGCCTTGGGTCACCAGCTGGTTATAGACGCCGACAGCCGTGTTCGAAGGCAGCGCGAATCCGACGCCTTCGAATCCTCGGCTGCCCGTGTAAATCGCTGTGTTGATTCCGATGACTTCGCCAGCCAGATTGACCAGCGGTCCGCCGGAATTCCCGGGATTGATCGCCGCGTCGGTCTGAATGAAATTCTGGAATTGCTGTCCGATATTCTGCCGGTTCTTGGCGCTCACGATTCCCGCTGTCACCGTGCCATTCAACGAGAACGGGCTCCCGAACGCCAGCACCCAGTCGCCTACTTTCACGCCGTCGGAATTTCCCATGTGCGCTACGGGCAAGGAATGGTCCACGTCGATCTTGATGACCGCGAGATCCGTCATTTTATCGACGCCGATCACCTTTGCGGTGTAATGCGTGTCGTCGCCGTCGATCGCGACTTGAATCTTCGTCGCCCCATCGATGACGTGGTCGTTTGTCAGAATGTAGCCCTTGCGGTCGACGATCACTCCCGAACCCAGGCTTCTCTCTGCTTGCTCGGCTTGGCCGGCGTCCGGATTTTGCTTGAAAAATTTATTGAAGAAGTCCTGGAAGGAATCCTGGCCTTTTTGCCCTGGCCCCAATTTGCCCTTGGGAGTCTCGAACACTTGCGTCGTCGAAATGTTCACAATGGCAGGCTCGACGTGGGAGACCACAGTGGCGAAGCCATTCGAGAGGTTGACGGGATCCGGAATCGTAAGCAACGCGGGCGAAATCGGGCTGGTCGAGCGAGTTGCGGCCGCGTGTCCTGGAATCAGCGTCCCGATGATAATGCCAATCCCAAGCGTCAAAACCAGAAGGACGCTCGCAAAAACCTTCCGCTTGTTTATCCACGCCACCAATTCACGAATTTGAATGCCCATTCGCCTGCTCCCTTCAACATCTACCGCGTCGCTGCGCTGCGATTGGAAATATGATTATAACACCGCTCCGCGCGTTGCTTGCGCCTTCATCTGTATTTTCGCTGGACTGCTGATTTGGCGTCACCTGTTCGAGCGGCCAGCTTTCCGTAACTGCCCGCAAGCACAGGACATGCCAGCGACGGACCTGCTTCGTAGCTGATGTTGGCCGAGCGGCGCCCCGCGAGATTCCGGTAAGCTAGCGCATACATTAGAAATTGACAACCTCCGGCATCGAGGCATAGCCTCGCGATTGGATGTCCTCGGAATCAAAGACCGGCCCCTTCGAATCCCGCGCTCACCCACATCTCTACGAAATCAACACCCGGGCATGGCTCGAAGAACTCTCCGTAAAACTCAATCGCCGCATCGCGCTGCGCGACGTGCCCGATTCCGAATGGGACGCGCTCGCCAGTCTCGGTTTCGATTTTCTCTGGCTCATGGGCATCTGGGAACGTAGCCCCGTCGGCCGGAGGTATTTTCAAACCGATCCCAATAGCTTCCCGAGCTTCGACACGGCGCTTCCCGGCTGGAAACTGAGTCAAATCGTCGGCTCGCCTTATTGCGTCCGCCAATACCAGCCTGATCCGCGTATCGGTTCCTGGCCCGACGTTGACCAGGTTCGCGCGAAGCTCCGCGCGCGCGGCATCGGCCTGATCTTGGATTTTGTGCCGAATCACACGGCGCCGGATCATGCCTGGACGGCCGCGCATCCGGAATATTACATTCGTGGCACGCAATCCGATTTTCGCAAGGATCCCTCCGCGTTTTATTTGCAGGAGACTTCCGGCGAGCCACAGCTTTTCGCCTACGCGCGCGATCCTTACTTCCCGCCGTGGCGCGACGTCATTCAGGTCAATTACTTCGAACCCGCCGCGCGCGTCGCGCTCCTCGATGAACTGCGCCAAATCGCGCGTCACTGCGATGGCGTGCGCTGCGACATGGCCATGCTCGTCCTCAACGATATTTTTGCGCGCACCTGGGCTCCTCTTCTCCCCGGCTACAAAGTTCCCACGACCGAATTTTGGAGCGAAGCAACGACTGCGGTCCCCGAATTCGTATGGCTCGGCGAAGTCTACTGGAATTGCGAAGGGCCGATCCAGGCGCTCGGCTTTCAGTTCACCTACGACAAAGGCCTCTACGATGCTCTGCGCGACAGCGACATCAGCGACGTTCACTCGCGCCTCGCGGCCGATTTTTCAAGCCAATGCCGCGCTGCGCGTTTCCTCGAAAATCATGATGAGGCGCGCGCCGCCACTGCGTTCGGCTCGGCGAAGCTCGAAGCCATTGGGACGCTCATCGCCACGCTGCCCGGCATGCGCTTTTATCATCACGGCCAGCTCGATGGCCGCAAGATTCATTTGCCCATGCCGCTCGCTGTCGCTGCGCCAGAAAAACCCGACGCCGCAACGCGAGCGTTCTACGAACGCATTCTGAAACTCTCAAACGATCCAGTGTTTCACTCAGGCCAATGGAATTTGCTCGAAGTCAGCTCGGCAGGCGATGACACGTTTCACAACCTCGCCGCGTATCAGTGGCTCTCAAAGAAGGCGCGCAAAGTTGTCGTCGTGAACCTCGG
>JASHRL010000258.1 GCA_030037355.1 Candidatus Acidiferrales bacterium
GCCGGTTGCCCAGCTATGAACAAAGACGCCGCAGCGAGGGAGACAGCAAGTCGACGAATCGCTTTCGACACGCAAATCATGCAGGAACCCCTTCCAGGACGCCGAGTGCGATAATATTCTGCACCACGCGCAAAGGTTCCACCGCACTTTCTACGCGGTACTCCGCCTTTTGGTAAAACTGCAATCGCTGTGCGTAAAGCTGTCGAAAACTGGCTTCATCACGAAAGAGCGGCCGGTCGGTGATGTGCGAGCAGCGTCGCAGGAGTTCCTCCACCGGGCAATTGAGCCACACCGTCGCGCAACCGGACTGGCGCAATGCTTCGACATTTTGGGGTTGCACCAACGTCCCTCCACCGAGAGAAACGATGGTTGCGCGCGCGCTTTCTTTCGCCTCCCCGAGGATCCGCTTCAATTCTTCGTGCTCGATTTTACGAAATGCCGGTTCGCCAAGATTGGCAAAAATGGCGGGAATGGAAAGGTTGGCACGCTCGACGATACGCTTATCAAGATCCATGTGAAGCCAGCCGATCTGACGAGCGAGCAATCGTGCAACGGTGGACTTGCCGCAGCCCATAAAGCCAGTCAGGGCAATTAGGCGGCGATTGGGCCGAGTTCCTGTAGATGGCGCGCTATTTGACGAAGATCGGCTGATGGAATTTGGAGCGTCACTCACGCTTTTGAATGTTGATTGTACCATCGAACGAGGACAGTTCCAGCTTGGCGCGGCCTTGATTGATGCTGCCGAACAGGCTGCGCGAATAGCGCGGCACACGCTGATGGGGATGCGAGGGAGGATTCAGCTTGGCCTCGTTGTTCACGGTACCGTGCAAGGATGTTGCACTTACATCGAAGGAATCGCCTGGCGAGAAGCGCACGTTGATCTTGCCGCTGTAATTTTTCAGTCGATAGCTCCCGTTAGGGAGGAAATCCCCATCGAGGAGTATGTCACCAGTCGAAGTCTGGGCAAAGATGCTGGAGCTGTGATCGTCGATCAATTTGACATCGCCGCTGATCGAGCGTGCTTCCAAGCGCCCCGTACAGCGCATGCACTCGAATGTGCCTCCGACAGTTTGAACTACAAAGTAGCCGCCAATGTCTTCCGCATTGATTCCCGCCGCGACCGTCTCCACATTCATATCGCCCAGAATCTTCGAGACTTCCACTGTTCCTGAATCATTGTGAATCTGAAGTTCGGAATCTTCGGGAACGGTGATGACATAGTTCGCTTGAAGTTCATCAGGGCCGATATCCTCGGCAAGCTGGTGAGTCATGATGTCGATGCGGTTTCCGAATTGCTCGGCATCCACTTCCACCTGATCACTGTTGTGATCGGCTGAAACCACGACCTCCGGCTTATCCCAGGAAGAGATGGTCACGTGGCCGCTCGGATTGTGCAAAGTGATTAGCGGGTGAGTCTGCACGGTGAATTGCTTCTGCATGTGGTGCGCGTAGAGGGGCGACACTGCGCCCATCAGGAGAAAGGCCGCGCACGTGCCGGCGGCACGCCAGGTCGGTTTCGCGTAATTTGTCGGCATCCAAGAAGTTTCCATCACCGTCCCTCGCTCTCCGCCATCGTGGCCAGCAGGTCCGCTTTCTGCTGATAGGCGGTATACAGATAGTCGCGAGTCATTTCGTTTTGCGGGTCCTCGCGAACACTTTTTTCACACAATGAAATCATATTGTCAACAATCGCCAGATTCCGGTTCAGCACAGCCGTCACTTCATCAATTCGCGCGGAATTTGCAGTTGTTGCTGGGACGCTCGGTTGCTCTGCAAGTTCCATTGCCAAAGGAGCTGTCGTTCTCTGCGTGCGATTCAGCCAAGCTTCATGGTTTTCAGCGAATCGATTCGCGTTGGCCTGCACTCCCAAGAATACCGCGCCCGCAATGATCACTGCCAGATAGGCACTCGCGAAAGCTGGCCGCAGCATTCCGAACGAACCCAATCGCTCCCACCAATGTGCCTGGCGTTCGCGAATCAGGCCTTCTTTTTCCAAATGCGATCTGATGGATCGCCACAGATGCGCGGGTGGCTCCTCCTCGACGGCCAAGTCCGCACCAGCATTGTGGATCAATTCGAGATCCGCGACCAAGCTTCGGCACCGGCTGCAGCCCGACACATGTGCCACTGCCGCAGGACGGCGGTCACCCTCGAGCCAATCTTCACTCGATTTCCAGAACTCTTCACAATTTATCGGTGCCATGACATTCAATCCTCGCCCGCTGCGTCGCGCTTGAAAGCCTGGCGCTCTTCCCGGGCTTTATTTCTTTCCGCTTCGTGCAGAAGCTCTCGCAGACGCATCCGAGCCTTGTGCAATTGGGACTTTGAGTTTCCAATCGAGCAGCCCATGATCTCTGCAATTTCATTGTGCTCGTAACCCTGTACGTCGTGGAGCACAAATACCGCTTTGTAGCCTGCCGGCAATTGATCCACCGCTCGTTTCAAGTTTACGCGGTCAATCGAACCGCTCAAGCCCAAATCCGGGGCTCCAAAATCCTTTCGGGGTCCGCCGCCTTCCTCATCCGGCTGAGTGACCTCCTCCAAAGAAGTTTCGGAGCCGGTTTTCTTCCTCAAGCGCATCAATACAACATTTACAGCGAGCCGGTGAAGCCACGTGGAAAACGCCGACTCTCCTCGAAACGTGCTAATTTTGCGGAACAGTTGCAGAAACGCTTCTTGTGTTAAATCCTCGGCTTCTGCCGTGTTTCCGACCATCCGCAAGCACAGAGAGTAAACTCGGCGATTGTGGAGCTGGTAGATCCGCTCAAACGCTGCCGCGTCACCCTGCTGTGCCAGCCGGATCGCATCCGCTTCCGGCAATTCGCCGTTTTCGATTCGCCTCGTTCGGGCCACGATTCCCGTCGCGGCGCACCTGATGTTCCGATGCACCGCCCACTCCAGAAGTTGTCCTTAGGTATTCCTGGGAAGCATAGGTTGGCAACGATTCAGCCCGAGCCTCCGCGACAGCCCCTTCCCAGACTGGGGCGGGCTACTCGCCAATCCATTGTCTTAGGAATTTGCCCGCGCGTCTAGATTGAAACACGCGCGGGAAGACGCGAAGGGGGCCGCATGCGCACTTCGCCCGTGGAGAGGTCCAGTTCGTTTTGAAAGGATTCCAGGCGCGATTCGGGAAGGGCCCGAAGGAAAGACTTCAGAACAACGATGATCTCTCGCAGGCAAGTATTTAGATCGTAGTGCAGCTTATCTAGGGCGGCCCATGATTGTTCCGGCCGCTCCTCGACGCCCGAGGCCAGCCCCTCGGCGATCTCGCTGAACCGGTCGGCCAAAATGCTCACGGTCAATTCCAACGCGCGGAGTTTGTGCAAATACCTCGACCGGCTGGCAAAGAGCACGCGGTGAAGCATTTGATTCCATGCGGCGTTTTGCTTCGCGATTTCTCCCGCATAGAACTCTGGGTCCAGTGGCGCGACGGGCGGAACTTCCGTCAAACGCCTTCCGTGGCTCGCGAGCGTCCGGCATGCGCCTACCAGCGGCTTAGCCAGCTGGTCAACTACCGCACCGGCAATCCCGACTTCTGCGCGGGCGCATCCCAGTGCGCCTCGGGAACGATGCTCGAAGGCTTCGTTCAGGGCGACCGACAGCACCGCATAGCCAGATTCCCACTTGCGCACAATCCTCGAAAACGCCCCGGATTTCTCTTTCGGGAGCCGGGCAAGCCAGTCCTCCTGGACGCTTCGGCGCGCCGGCGATACTTGCCTTTTTGCCCTGAGTGGCATGACCCCAACCCTACCCGCATTATACATGACCCAAGGAAGCGCGGGCCTTTCTTGACGCTGAGAGAATCCCACCGCTATACTGCCGCACGATCTTCTGAAAGGATTTTGCTTGGAATCCGAACCACTGCAATTCGAGCCGCGCGACCAGCTTCT